>CAZGAI010000391.1:0-4064 GCA_964523175.1 uncultured Victivallales bacterium
CATATTGGGAATGGGGCTATATAAATACCGGGCTGAAGTAATTGATTTTCTTAAAGAAAAATATCATTCTTCGGTTCAATACATAAAAGAAAAAGCTCCGGAAAAAGTTGATGATATTAAAGAGAAGCTGCAGTAGAGAGTTTGAAACCCCTCTCTATTAGGGTAAATATTAGGGTAAATTCCCAAACTCAAAATCCAAAAAGAATAAGACCAGAAACTTTAACCCATGGAGGACCAAATGAGTACCAAAGAGATAATTAAGACTTACTTCACGGAACATAGCAAAGAAATCCAAAGTTCAATCACCAAACTCGTTTGTGAGATGGTTAAAGAAAAAACAGTTAACGTTTTAAATGAGAAACTTACAGAACATCCCTACCTGAAAGTCCGTGGTGATGAGTACCTTGTAGGTGATATTGTAAAAAGGGAACTTGACAAAACGGCAATCCCATATGAAGAATATGCCGTTATTAAGGAACGACCTAATATAATTGGTAAGCTGGGGCAAAATGTGAATGGAAAGAGTCTATTTATGGCGGCTCATATGGATGTTGTTCCTGCCGGTGACGGATGGTCCAGTGACCCATTTGAGGTGGTGGAAAAAGATGGGAAACTCTACGGTAGAGGCACCTCTGACAACAAAGGGCAACTAGCGTCAATACTGGTTGCAGCTCAGATAATGAAAGAACTCGGTCTGGATAATGAGTTAAAAGGTGAACTTCAAATTGCTGCTCTTTCCGATGAAGAAGAAACCGGTGAAGACGGAGTTGAATATGGAATAGATTATCTGCTGGAAAATAATTATGTCAACCCAACATACTCTGTTATACCTGATATCGGCGAATATATGAAAGGAATCGATGTTGCGGAAAAAGGTAGAACTCAGATTAAAGTAACCTCTACCGGTAAACAGGCCCATGGATCAACTCCGGAAAAAGGTATCAATGCAATAATTATGATGTCTGACCTTATTTCATATCTTAAAAATATTAAATTTGACTACAAAGAACATCCCATTCTAGGCCATCCTTCAATTAATATAGGAGTAATTCAGGGCGGAGCTGCAGCAAATATTGTCCCTGGGTCCTGTAATATTTCAATAGATATAAGAACGGTTCCGGGAATGACCGTAGATGGACTAATCAAGCTTATCCAGGGATATTGTGATAAAGTTATTGGTGGAAACTTTGCAGTTGAAGTTGTTGGAACCAGTGAACCTCACGGCATTGACCCAGATAATGAATTGGTAAAAGCAATACAGAAAAATGGAGAAGAAGTTTTAGGGTTTAAACCAGAACCAATCGGTCTAGGCGGCGGTACCTTTGCAAAAGGCCTATGCCTTAACGGTAGCTTAGCTGTTGGTTGGGGTATCGGAAATGCAGACACTTTCCATGTAGCTGACGAATATATAGAAATTCAGCAGCTTATGGACTTTGCACTGTTGACCTGCTTGTTATCTGTAGACCTTTTAACTTAATATTAGTAAGCCTATAGGTCCTATTAGACTTATAGGACTTATAAGCTTGAAATTATACCATGAATGTTACTATAAAAGATATTGCGAAACTGGCCGGAGTTTCACATACAACAGTATCAAGATCATTGAATGACAGTTCACTGATCAGTGAAAAGACCAAAAAGAGGATTAAGGAAATTGCAGTTAAACATGGTTATTTTCCTAACAGCAATGCAAAATCTCTTGTTCTGAACAAATCATTTAATATTGGTGTTTTTTTCACTACACTAGAATATGGAGTTACACCTGATTATTTTTTTCAAGTAGTCAGAACTCTTCAGAAACTGCTCAAAGGTAAATATAAGCTTGTCATTCGTGGTATTAATGATTATAACAATGATTATTATCTAATTAACAGTAAAACATTTGATGGAATAGTTACAGTCAGCCAGGACCTTAAAGATGATAATTTTATAAAACATGTTTATGATTCAGGGCTTCCTCAGGTCATCATTAATAGAAAATTTATAACTGATTATGCAGACTGTATCTATTCAAATGAAAAGGAAATAGTAATTACCGCAATAGAGCATTTAATAGCTCAGGGACATTCAAAAATCTGTTTTGTAAAAGGGCCTGCCAGTTATACTTCAACAAAGGATAGACTTTCTGGATATACTGAGGCTCTTCAAAGATATTCACTGGCTATTAACAATGATTATATTATCGAAGGTGAATATGACATTCACTCAGGCTATAAAGCTATGAAGCAGATATTAGATCTGCATGACCGTCCGACTGCTATATTTTTTGGAAGTGATAATATGGCTTTCGGTGCAATGAAACGATTATTTGAAAACAATCTGGTTGTGTCTGAGGACTTTTCTATTGTCGGTTTTGATAATGCTGAATTTTCGTATTACCTTACTCCTTCATTGTCTACAATAGAACGACCAAATGAAACTATTATTACTGAAGGACTCAATTGTCTTCTCTGCAGAATTGAATCAAAAGATACTTATCCAGCAATATCTAAATGTTTCAATTCCGAACTTATAATTAGAAATTCTACAAGGAAACTATCATAAAAACATGAAAAAAGGTTTTTTAACTTGATAAATGTTAACGTGTGCGTACATTAAGGGCATGTTGTTAGTTAACGTGTGCATAATTTTTTTTTAATAAATAGTTCAATTTGAACTATAGTAATTAGGAGAATAAAATCATCTCAACTATAGCAAACAAAGTAAAAGATGTAGTAGTAAATCAACTTGGTGTTTCATTAGATCAAGTTTTACCGGAAGCTAAATTTATTGAGGATCTTGGTGCAGATTCGCTGGACCAGGTGGAGCTAATAATGGCCTTGGAAGAAGAATTCGGTGCTGATATACCAGATGAAGAAGCAGAAAAACTGGCTACAGTCGGCGATGCTATCAAATATATTGAAAATAGCATTGAAGATTAAATTTAGGAATAAAAGCTATTTAAAGCAGAGCTATTGCAGCATACAATGATAAACAGATAAGATAATGAATAAATATTGAAATAAGCAAATAACTCTGGAGATATATATTCAGAGCTTTTACATACACGGTATTATTTAGTTAATATCGTATTAGGGACTAAATCAAATATGATATAGTTTCTTTTTTTTCTTCATCTAACAACTGAATACTTGGAGCAGCACTGTATGGGAATGTAGCCTCTATTGAGTTAAATAGATTACTAAAATTGGTAAAACGGATATTAGATAATCAAAAAAGTTCTCATTGTATCCGGAGTGGCTGACTTCCATGACTGTTATGGGATAAAGCTTTTGAATGGAGGTTTCTACTGGTGACAGTGGTATTTTGTAACGCCTAATATTCTGCAAAAAAGAATTCCTAATTTTATTTTGTAATCTTCTTTATATTTACTTCGCCCATTTAACTTGTAGAAATTTTCTTCCTTTTCTTCCATAAATATTCAAATAAAACTATCTTCTTATTTTCTTTAATATACTTTTTAGGAATTTTTAATAAAAAGCCGGAAGATAAGATGCAAAAACTGCGGGAATTATTTTTATCCTGACAATTACAACCGCCACAACCAGAAATACTGCAGTCGTGATGAATGCAGAAAAGCCAGTCATAGGGCAAGTTCTAAGAAATATAGAAAAAATAAGTCTAAAAATGCTGAATTTCGTCAACAGGAGTCAACCCGGGTGCAGTTGTAGCAGTTCCAAAACCCCAATTATAGGAAGAAATCCTCAAAAAAAGCAAAAAAAGATAATTTTCCCGAACTCTTACGTGATTTCGCTCAGGTAGAAAACATGCAGAACGAGATCACACTCTTACGTGATTTCGCTAATTTACAATATCATGTAATAGAAGGACTTATCATTACTTTAACAGGTGATGTCTTACGTGATAACATTGGTGAGTATATTCGTCAGATGTATGATAAAAGCCGAGAGGTTTCAGGTATAGTTCCTGAAAAGGATTTTATAATGCAATTTAAACAAATGAGGACGAATAATGGTAAGAAAGACATTAATCAATCATTGCCGTAAGCATGGTAGGGAAATATCTTTAGTAAGTGTGTTCATTGTTATTGTATGTTCCTTTCT
>CAZGAI010000392.1:0-4022 GCA_964523175.1 uncultured Victivallales bacterium
AGCAATAGGTAAATTCTGTAAAGATTAATTGATAGGAATTTTGATTTTTCCTTCGGAAAAAAAATTGTTATCCGAACAGCACTATTGCAATACTTTTAACGTAAAAACCGTCTAAAAATGTCAAAGTTCTCTTTTTTTTCATGCCCCACAGAGTAGTTTATCCAGTACAAATTTATCAAGTTTCATATAAGTCGGCAACCTCAGATTTTGGGCTTAATATTGAAATGTTTGGCTGTATGGAGAAAGATATCCGGGAAAGGTTTGTTTCTCTTTATGCTTTCTGATTAATTCAACATCTAGTGAAAGTTTGTTTCCTTATAAAAATTCTACGATTCCTTTACCTGTTCGTATCCAATGATCTTCGTATATTGTAGAGGTTAAATTATATTTATTATGAAGTTTTTCCGTTTTGGATTAATTTTTAGGTACAATTTTTTATGGTTATTATTGGCTTGCATTGGGCTTTATATAAATTCATTATAATGTAATACTATAAACTATGGAATAAATTTACTCGAATTGCTAAAAAACTTTGCGAGAATAGTACTTTTATGTTATAATTATATTTTATAATCAAAGGTGTCTCTAATCCTATTGTTAATTTATAACTGCAGAAAGAGAGATTTAACTTGTTCAAGTCATATAGGCTTTCTATTTTTGTTTACACCCGGTTAGCAGTAATGATGCTTCTGTTAATATGCTGTGGGTGCGATACAATACACCGTACAGCAGTCAAGCAGGTAGGCAAAGCTCTTTCTGGTGAAGCTACAATGAAAGTCGTTACTTCAGACAATGATCCTGAATTGATTTGGGACTCAATGCCTTTTGCTCTTAAAACCATGGAAGTTATGTTGGAACAGGATCCACTAAATATTGATTTGTACCTCGGCACTGCAAGCGGATTTATTCAATATGCTCATGGCCACCTGGCTCAAAAAGCTGAAATGCTGGAAGATATTGACTATAAAAAATCGCTGCATTTATGGAAGCGTACTCAAAACTTGAGTTTGCGTGGACGCGATTATGCTCTGGCTGCACTTGAACTCCGTTATCCTGGTTTCAGTAGTGATATTCGTACAAATACAGAAGCAACCTTAGCCCGTACATCTCAGGCAGATGTGCCATACCTTTATTGGACTGCAGCAGGATGGGCCGGAGCTATCAGCGCTGACAAAAATGATATGAATAATATGGCAGAACTGCCTGTGGCTGAAGCGATAATGCGACGAGTGCTTGCGTTGGATGAAGGTTATAAGAATGGAGCTGTTCACGAATTTTTTATTGCCTATGAAGGAGGGCGGCCTGAAGCATCAGGAGGTAGCTTTGCTGAAGCAGAAAAACACTTTAAAAGAGCAATTGAGTGTACAGACGGCAAGAAAGCTTATCCATATGTAGTTTTTGCTGAATCAATAGCAGTCAAACAGCAGAACCTACCTCTTTTTAAACAACTTCTTGATCAAGCTTTGGCTGTAGATGTGAACGGTGTGAAAAAATGGCGGTTAGTTAATACGATAGCCCATGAACGGGCATTATGGCTAAAAGAACAAATTCCTGAACTTTTTGTAGATTCTACTGAGGAGAACAATGATAACTATTAATGTGTGGCTTAAACAGTATTATTCTCATCAGAAGCAAAAAAGTATGAAAGTCCTTTTTTTGGTGTTGTTTTTATTTCTTATTTTAACTGGACTCAACACTTATGGAATAGTTATAAAGCTGGGCACATTAGCTCCTAAAGGGACACCGTGGTATAATGCACTAAAAGAGGCGGGCCAGGAGTGGAGAAAACTGAGTAATGGCAAAATCAAAGTTCGGATATATCCTGGTGGTGTTGCGGGTGATGACCCGGATATGATTAGGAAAATGCGTATTGGACAACTTCATGCAGCTGCTATTACTACTGCTGGGATTGCATATATATATCCTGATATTACAGCGTTAACTTTTCCAAATAATATAAAGACAGAAGGTGAACTTAAATATGTTATAAAAAAAGTGGGACCGTACATTGAGGAGAAAATCCTATCAAAAGGCTTTAAAGTCCTTTGCTGGAATAATGCCGGTTGGGTTCATTTTTTCTCCAAAACACCTGTAATTACACCGGATGATATGAAAAAACAGAAATTATTTTTTTGGGGATCTGAACCTGTATATGTTGAGGCTCTTAAAAAGTCAGGGTTTAAGCCTATTCCCTTGAGCATTACTGACTTACTCCCCAGTCTGCAAACTGGTTTGGTTACTGCATTTGCCTCTTCACCGCAGGCCGCCCTTGCATTTCAATGGTATTCTCAGGCACCGAATATGTGCGGACTGCGATGGCAGCCTTTACCAGCATTGATAATTATCACTAAAAGGAAGTGGATGCAGCTGCCGGCTAAACTACGTCCTGCTCTGCAAAAGAGTATGGCTCGATTAAATGCAAAGCTCTGGAGTCAGATTATTGATATTGAAAATGATGCTCTTAGTGCAATGAAAAAGCACGGTTTGAAAGTGAATCCTGTTCCGCCTAAGGTAGTAGCAGAATGGCAGAAACTTATAAATGACTGTGCTTTACCTATTTTTATAGGACACCGTTTTTCCCGTAAAATATTTGATAAAATTCAGGCAGCGCTTAAAGAATATCGTGAACAGAAAAATCCTAGTGTCCCGGTAAAAAAAAAGACTGGTGATATTACTACAAAAGCCGATACTGCAGTAATAAAAACAAAACATTGATTTTGTCCTACTAAATAGTTGCCTTGAATTCAAATTATAATTTCTAACTTTTAATGTTTACATTAATTTAACTATGGCCTCAGTAAAATCCTTAAAACCTTTGAACCTTTTTATGACCTGGGCAGGAAATATTATAGCAGTGGTTTTATTGTTACTGATGGCCCTGATTCCCTGTATAGAGCTGATTGGTAGACGATTATTTGGTTTTGGTATACCCGGTGCGACAGATTATTTACAGCATTTAACATTATGGCTCTGTCTTTTTGGTGCAATATTGGCTGTGCGGGATAAAAAACATCTAAGCATTGTCGGGGCTATAAACTGGTTACCTAAATCGTTGCGTGTGCTGGCAGGTTATTTGTCTCCTTTCATTGCTGCTTCCGTCTGTTGGGCTTTATGCGGGGCCAGTATTCAGCTGATTGTTGCTGAAGCCCCTGCTATTTCACCGGAAACCGGGCAACTCCTACCTTCTTTTATAGTTAGTTGGCTTGGACCGTTTGGCCTTTTTGATCCTGGTGCGGAGATTGCAGTAGGAGGCTGGATTCCACGATGGATTGCTGAAATCATTATGCCGTTAGGGTTTGCAGGTATAGCAATCAGCTATATTTTATGTTTTACTAAAAATCGTATCTGGCCAAAGCTTATAATAGCCTTAAGCTTACCTTTAGTAATTATATTGTCTATTATTTTTCCATTGGCTCCAACCAGTATAGTTTATCTCGGGTTTATTGTCCTTTTGCTTTCGGTTGTCCTTGGAACTCCTATTTTTGTTTTTCTCGGCGGTGCTGCACTGTTGCTGTTCTGGACTGATGGTGTAACTACATCTGCAATTCCTGCTGAAATGTATCGGATTGTTGTTTCTCCCGTTTTTCCCACAATACCACTGTTTACTTTGGCGGGATTTGTATTATCAGAGAGTAATGCCAGTGAACGGTTTGTTAAAGTATTTAAGTCTCTTTTCGGTTGGTTTCCAGGGGGAACTGCTGTGGCTATAACTCTGCTTTGTGCATTTTTTACCACATTTACAGGTGCATCCGGAATCACGATACTGGCTTTGGGGGGGTTACTGCTTCCTGTTCTACGAGGAAGTGGTTCGAGTGAAAAGTTTTCAGTTGGCCTGCTAACAGCAACTGGGAGTATTGGATTACTATTCCCCCCAAGTTTAGTTGTAATCCTTTTTGCTGTCATAGCCCAGGTTTCAATAATTGACATGTTTAAAGCAGGGATAGTTCCGGGTGTTCTTATGGTATTGCCAATATGTATTATGTGTGTTTGGGAGGCAAGAAAAAATCGCAAGAATGTTGTAA
>CAZGAI010000393.1:0-4017 GCA_964523175.1 uncultured Victivallales bacterium
ATTTCTTAAACATCTTTAAAGAACTTAAGTTCATCGTTGAAGGTGCAAATGTTTTCTTTAATGATGCTGCAAGAAGGTATATTGCTACACATACAGATATTAAAGAAATAAAAGATTCTACAGCCAACAAAGGTGGAGTATTCAGTAGCTCAATTGCTGAAGTTCTTACAGCATTTCTATTCGCTGATGACTATGATAATAAATTATTGCATGCTCCTAAAATAAGATGGGCATTGATTAGAGAAATAATGGAACTTATTGATAAATATGTTCGTTTAGAAACAAATATACTTATCAAACTTCATGAAAAAGATAATCACATGCTGTTTGATCTGTCAGTAATAACCAGTGAAGAGATATTGTCACTGCAGACTGATCTTGACAAAAAAATAGCCGATATAGTGGCTGATGAAAAACTGGTATGGAAAATCATGGAAAAATATATTCCCGCAATACTGATCAGGACACTCGGGAAAGAACGTATTATGAACACTCTAAATTCCAGTGAACTTCAGGCTTATCGTAATGCTATCATAACGAAGAAATTAGCTTCAAAGGCTTTCTATCTGAATGGTATGAATTGGGATACATTCCTAACTACACTTAAGAAAGATTTTATTGGCACATTGCATAAAGTCGTTGCATAAACATATTATAACTTATATACTTTTAGACACCCCATCAAAATAAATAAATAAATAAATAATTATGACTCAATTATTAATCGAAAAGCTCAACAGGCTAAAAAAGATACTATCAGGCTATAAATCTGCAATAATAGCTTTTTCCGGAGGGGTCGACAGCACTCTGCTTGCCAGAGTTGCAAAAGATGTCTGCCCCAACGTTGAATTAATCACTGTTTCTTTTTCCGCCATTCCTGAATTCGAAATATCAGATTCAATAGAATTAGCTGTTACTTTAGCCCTGAAACATAAGATTATGAAAACTGATGAACTTGAAATACCCGGATTTTCAGAAAACGGCCTGGAACGCTGTTATCACTGTAAAAAATATTTATTTACAACCATAAAGGAGTGCGCATTAAATAACAATTTTGATATAATCCTTGACGGAACTAACGCAGATGATACAAATGATTATCGACCAGGTCGGAAAGCACTTAAAGAACTTGGAATTATGTCTCCTTTAAAAGCATCGAATTTATCTAAAAAAGAAATAAGATTGATCTCAAAAGATTACGGGTTATCCACAGAATCAAAACCTTCTTATGCCTGTTTAGCTTCACGTTTCCCGTATGGAGAAAAATTGACTAAGGCAAAACTTATGAGAGTAGGCTTGACTGAAGAAGACATAAGGAATCTTGGATTTACACAATTACGTGTCAGAAGTCATGAAAACTTAGCAAGAATAGAATTTATTCCTGAAGAGATTAATGATGCCTGGGCAAAAAGAAAGCTGGTTGAAGAAAAATGCAAGCAAAGAGGATTTGATTATGTAGCTCTTGATACCAGCGGCTATAGGACCGGCGCTATGAACGAAACTCTCTCTGAAGAAGAAATTAATAAATTTAGGAATTAAAAGATTCATTTAAGCTAAAAGCTATAAAGCTTTTCATTAGTTGGTTCATTAGTACAACAATCTGTCATTTTCTTGTTTTTAAAACAAGTTTTTTTTACTGTAGTAATTGTAACTGATTAATTATAAATATTTAACAATGGCTAAAATCATAAGAGTTTTTCTACTACGAAGAGAAGAAGAACACGAAGTTTTTTGCTTTTCCGGTAGAAAAGCGAAAAAATGGGTGTCACTTTAGTAAAATCTTCTTCGTGGTGAGTAATTGGTTGCGGCTCGGCTGCTCCGGGTTTATCAGATGTGAAAGAGAAATCATAAAACATGCAAAATACAAAAATTAAAATTGTTGCAGCCTTAAGCGGTGGTGTAGATTCATCTGTTGCTGCTTCAATTTATATAAACAAAGGGTTTGAAGTAATTGGCGTCACACTTAAGATGAAAACATGTGATGATACTAAAGAAAAAACCAAATCCTGTTGCGGACTTGATGACAACATTCAGGCTGGATTAGTTTGTGAAAAACTTGGAATATCACATTTTTTTCTTGATGTCCGAAAAGATTTTAAAGAAAAAATTCTTGAATATGCATGGAACGAGTATCAAATTGGTAGAACACCTAATCCATGTGTTTTATGCAATGAATATTTGAAGTTTGGAACACTCCTCAATTTTGCTACAGATATCGGAGCAATAGGAGTTATTTCAGGACATTATGCAATATTGCGACGCGATAATAACAATAGAGTAAAATTATTTAAAGGACTTGACGACAATAAGAATCAGACCTACTTCCTTTCAGCTTTATCACAGGAACAGCTAAATAATTCCTATATGCCGCTGGGTGAACTTACAAAGGTTGAAGTTAGGAAAATTGCTAAAAATCTTGACTTACCCAATGCGCAAAAACAGGAAAGTCAGGATGCGTGTTTTGGATACAAAGGAGAGACGTTTGCTGAAACACTTTCAAGAACTTTTCATTCCTCAAATATTCATGGAAATATTGTTACTGAAGATGGAAAAACTGTAGGAAAGCATAGCGGCATTCATAACTTTACGATTGGACAGCGAAAAGGACTTGGGGTAGCACTTGGAAAACCTGCATATGTCATCAAAATTGACTCCAAAACAAAGATCGTTACAATCAGTACTGACTCTTCTTTGCTTCTTGCAGACAGATTTACAGCAATTAATATGAACTGGCTTGATTTCCCGTACGACCAATTAGAATGTGAAGTGCAAACCAGATATAGGCAAACTCCAATAAAAGCACACGTTATTAGAACTAATGAATTCCAGGCCAAAGTAAAACTTCTTACCCCTTCCAGAGCGGTTACGCCCGGGCAGGCTTTAGCCGTTTACAAAGGTGAACAGCTTATTGCCGGCGGCCGGATTGATAAAATTTTACATTTTTTTTATGTTTAATTGTGGAACTGTCCGTAATTTTATCTGCCTGACTTTATTATTGCATAGACCAACAATTACGACAAATACAGAGACTCGTTCCTACTGAAACTGAAAAGGTAATCTTTTTAATACTGATTAGTTTCTCCGGGTTTGCCATCATATAAATCGTATTTACGATTATGAGTATGGATTTCTTCAGTAATTTTCACAGCCAGCCTTAAAGCTTCCAACCCCATGCGACCTGGAACTTTAAGCTCAGGCACACTACCAGTTTTAACTGCAATCAGCGCATTCTTCGTAAAGTTTTCTATTTCCGCAGCCAAAGCGTTATGATCTTTAATAGGAATTTTCTCTTTGAATATACCGCCCTTTTCGCCTTTTGAGCAAACAAAACCGGTTCTTTCACCATAATCCAATGACAAATATGAATTAGATTGATATATAAGCATTCTTCTCAGTGCCTGGTCATGTATTCTGCTGGCCTTGACATTTGCGACACAACCATTTTTAAATGTAATTCTGGCACTGGCAACATCTTCAGTTTCGCTCAATACAGGAATTCCAGTTGCTTCCACTTTTCTAACTTTACTGTTAACTATATGTAAAATTAGCTCCAAATCATGAATCATAAGGTCAAGAACAACACCTACTTCAGTTCCCCTTGGAGGCATTCCAGGCCTCGAAGGAGGGTAAGGAGCGAGCCGACGGGCCTCTATACACCTAATATCTACTATTTTATCATTGATAAAACCCATTATCGGATTATATCGTTCAGTATGGCCAACTTCCAGTACTAAATTATTATCTTCTGCCTGTCTTACAAGCTCTCCAGCCTGTTCAACAGTTGCAGCAAGCGGCTTTTCCATTAAAAGATGTTTATTCATTTTCAGTAAAGGCATAGCAATAACATGGTGCAATGTTGCCGGTACCGCAATACTTAGTCCTTCACAAACATCAGCCAATTGATCTATTGAAGAAAAAACTTTTAACTTGAATTCGTCAGATATACGTTTAGCAACTTCAGGATTAGCATCGTAAATACCAATAAGTTCAGCATTAGTACTTTCACTATAAAATTTG
>CAZGAI010000394.1:0-4004 GCA_964523175.1 uncultured Victivallales bacterium
AAGGAAATTGACAATCCAAAGCCGATTGCTGAGTTTAAGAGCGAAATAGAATTTAAAAATGTTTCCTTTGCTTATAACGAAAAGGATAATAATATTTTAAATGGGATTAGTTTCTCATTAAAAAAAGGAAAGATGGTTGCCGTTGTGGGTGAAACAGGTTCGGGTAAAACGACTATGGCAAATTTACTTGCCAGGTTTTACGACGTTTCTTCAGGCAAGGTTACTATTGATGGTATTGATGTCAAAGATTTAAAAATCCATGATATGCGTAACCTGATCGGGATAGTTACACAAAATGCAATTCTGTTTAATGAATCAATTTCTTCTAATATTGCTTATGGGTCAAACGAAGAAGTTAGCCAAGAAGATATAGTAAGAGCAGCAAAGCAGGCTAACGCCCATGGGTTTATTGTAGGTGGAAATCATGCGGAAGGTTATGATACGGTTGTAGGGGAAAAAGGATTTAAACTTAGTGGCGGCGAGAAACAGAGAGTTGCAATTGCAAGGGCAATACTCAGAAATCCTCCTATACTTATACTTGACGAAGCTACCAGTGCATTGGATACAGTTACAGAAAAACTTGTACAGGATGCTTTGACTAATTTAATGGAGAATAGAACTGTTTTCGCTATAGCTCATAGGCTTAGTACTATTAAACACGCAGATACAATCCTTGTCATGGACAAAGGGGAAATTATTGAACATGGAACACATGAAGAATTAATGGCTATACCAGATGGTCGTTATCATCATCTGCATGACATTCAGTTCGACTAGTAGGTTGGGTGATTGGGCTCACGCAACATGTATAATAAAGTTTTTTTTAAATTCCGGTCGTATTTTTACAAACAATAACAGCTAAAAAAATATGAGTGTATAGCATTGTTTTTAAATAAGTTTAAAATTCTATAGTCTTAGGAGAGGTTTTAATGAATTATTTAGTAAAGTCAAAGTTGTTTCTGGGCGTTATTGTTTTAGCGTCCTTTCCTTTTGGGATTGGTGCCGCTGAAATAGATGGCACGCAAAAAATCGGTATTGTTAATATGAATAAAATATTCACCAGTTACTATAAGACAAAACTTGAAGATGCAAGAATTAAAAAACAGTCAGAGGTTTACAGAAAATATTTAATGTCTTTAAATGAATCAAAAAATAAGTTAAATACGGAGTTTATTAAATTAAGAGATTCTGCTCAAAACATTGCTTATAGTGATGCTGAGAGAGAAAGTAACCGTATAGAGGCGCAAAACAAATATCGACAGCTTGAAGCGAAAGATGTGGAAATACAGCAGTATAATGATGAAAAGAAAAAGCAGCTTTTTGATGAGTATGAAAAGATGCGGAAAGCTTTGATAGAAGAAGTGGTTAAAGTTGTCAGAAGCAAAGCAAAACGCGAAAAATACTCTCTTGTACTTGATAGTTCCGGTAATACAATGAATAGTATTCCTGCTGTTATCTATTTCGAAGAAGCTGTTGATTTTTCAGATTCTGTTATTAAAGAATTAAATCTGGGAAATAGCAAATAGAGAAAACTCTTTTCAGGCAGTGTTTCTCTATACTAAATAATATTGACTTTGGAGAATTATAATGAAAAAATTAACTGCAATAGAACTTGCGGACATGCTTCAAACTGAAGTTTTGGGTAGTAAAAACTCTGAATTTACTGGAGTTGCCTCACTTACTGCTGCAGAAAGCGGAGATGTTTCTTTTCTTGGCAATAATAAATATAACGATTTGGTTGCTTCATCAAAGGCGGCTGTTGTATTGGTTCCGAAAGATTTTAAAGGGGTTCCTCTTGAAGGAAAAGCCTGGATAAAATGTGACAATCCTACTTCTGCCTTTTCTACTGCAATAGATTTTTTTGCTCCTCCTCCCATTGAATATAAACCTGTCATTCATACGACAGCAATAATTGCAGAGTCTGCTGAAATTGGGCTTAACTGTCATATCGGTGCCTATGCTGTAATTGAAGAAAATGCGGTAGTGGGAAAGAATAATGTTATTTGTTCAAACGTATATATAGGTCAAGAAGTCAAGATTGGTACCGGATGTCAATTTTTTCCTGGAACTGTTATTAAAGAACGCTGTATTATAGGTAATAATGTTATAATTCATCCAAATGTATGTATCGGTGGAGATGGGTTTGGCTATGCACCATCCCCTTTTGGAATAGTAAAAATTCCACAGGTAGGTATAGTTCAAATTGATGATGATGTTGAAATCGGAGCAAATACAACCATAGATAGAGCTCGCTTTGGTAAAACATGGATAAAACTTGGCGTTAAAATTGACGATCAAGTTCATATTGCACATAATGTGACTGTGGGTGAATTTTCTATGCTTGTGGGGCAGTGCGGTATTGCTGGAAGTACTACTATCGGGCAGGGTGTTATTGTCGCAGCACAGGCTGGAATAAATGGACATATTAAACTGCATGATGGCTGTAAAATTGGACCGTGTGCTGTAGTAAAGGATGATGTTCCTGAAGGTGGTGTTGTTATTGGATATCCGGCAGAGTCACCAAGAGACTTTATGGCTAAACATATTGCCCCTAAAAATATTAAAATCCTAAAGGGTAAAGTTAGAAGCCTTGAAACTGCAGTTGAATCTTTGAAAAAAGAACTCGCCGAACTTAAAAAAAAAGCTGAAAAATAAATTATAAATAGTAAACAGTGAATAAATCCTGAAGCTTTATTGTAAAAGAAATAGGAGTGAATATCTAAGATTCAAGGACTACCCAATATCTAAATTGTGTTATTCCATGATAATAGAAATGTGTATTGAGTGTTCAAATTTAAGGGTTTCAAGGGGTTTTGGGCATGAATAAACCGATAGTACAGCTTGTAGTATTTCTATTCATTGTGATCTTTGCAACATTTGTGTTGTTAAGGTTTGATACTTTTCACCTTAATAAGGCGGTACAGGTTGATAATGAAATGGGAATGCTTCTCCCTCAAAATAAACCTGTATTAATCGGTTTAGGGAATCAGCAAAGTACCGAACAGAAAAATTCAGAAATCAATTTATATCGTTTTATTGGACGTGTAAAAACGGATTTGGCTAAAGGCAAATATAATAAAGCCGAAAATGATTTAAGAAATTTACTTCTTTTCTATCCTAAAAACAGAACCGTATTATCTCTTCTTGGTGGAGTACTATATTCAAGCGGGAATTATGAACAAGCGCATGATATGTTTATGATCATGCTTAAAAATGATCCTGATGACTCTTACTCAAGAGAAAGTATGGGAATTGTTTTAAAGAAACAGGGTAGGTACTCAGAAGCTATTGAAGAATTTTTATATGCCAGTCTTTTAAAACCTGAATCAGCTTCCATGTATTTACACCTTTCCGGTTTATACTCTATTGTTGATTCCAAAAAACGAGCCATTTATAATTTTGCCAAGGCATATGAAATTATAGATGTTAATATCATACCTCTGTCGTTTGACCCCGCTTTCGATAATATAAGAAGTATGCCTACTTTTATCAATATTATCAATAATGCTGAAAATATTGTCAGCATGCAGAACAGTACATATATGAGGAATAATTTTAGCCGAGATTCGATTTATCCTAACAGAGTTTTTATGAATTTTAGAAAATGAGTTTAATTAGAATATTACCCGAAAATATAAGTAATAAAATAGCAGCTGGTGAAGTCATTGACAGACCGGCTTCTGTTGTAAAGGAATTGGTTGAAAATTCCATTGATGCTTCCGCTAGAAATATTTATGTGAACATAGAAGGTTCAGGTAAAAAATTAATAGCAGTTGTTGATGATGGTTCAGGGATGGATCCTGATGATGCTCTGTTGTGTTTGGAACCTCATGCTACTAGCAAAATCCGAAAAGAAGAGGATATAAGCAACATTATTACGATGGGGTTTAGAGGAGAGGCTCTTCCTAGCATTGCTTCTATTTCGCGATTGCGTCTTCGTACAAGAAAACATGAAAGGATGGAAGGTACCGAGGTAATAGTGCATGGAGGAAGGTTCATTAGTG
>CAZGAI010000395.1:0-3997 GCA_964523175.1 uncultured Victivallales bacterium
AACATAATTAATTTCGCCTTCCTAGTTTATATAAAATAATCTCTATTTAATTTAATCATTAATTTTCTAACATCAAAGAATAAAACAAATATTAAAACTTCAATGTTTCAATATTTTATAAAGAATATATATTATATTTATTGTATAGAAAAATAAACTGTCGTTCTATGTCAATAACTAAAAAGTAAATTTATAGTCGTTTAAAATGGGGCTTTTATAAAAAATGATAAAATTTAAAATTGCTGTATGCCAGAACAAACCGGTAAAAAATAAAAATAGATCAGTTGCACATGCTATTTCAAAAATTGAAGAAGCTAAAGCAAATAATGCTGATCTAGTTGTTTTACCTGAAATATTCTATTATCCTTATGAGCTTAGAGCATTACCAAAACTGGAAGAAGCTGACAGAGAAACTCTCAGTAAACTGCAGTCAACGGCCAAAAGACTTGGTATTTTTCTTTGTACAGGTTCAATGGTAGAGCGTGTAGGAGATAAAAGATTTAATAAAAGCTATTTAATTGATACCACTGGAAAAGTAATACTTGAGCATTGTAAGGCACACCTGTTTGATGTTAATTTTAAGACACTAAGAACAAGGGAATCTCTAATTTTTGACCCGGGAGATAAATTTGCAGTTGTAGATACAAAACTAGGTAAAATTGGTATGTTAATTTGTTATGACATCAGATTTCCGGAAGCAGCCCGTAAGTTAACACTAATGGGCGCAGAAATTATTCTTGTACCTGCAGCATTCAATAATATTACAGGCCCCCTCCACTGGCATATTCTGTTTAGAGGCAGAGCTATTGAAAACCAGGTATATGTCGCAGCGGCTTCACCCGCCTGCGATATGGAATCAAGTTATCATGCCTACGGCCATTCCATGGTTGTTGATCCCTTGGGCAAGGTTTTAGCAGAGGCTGAAGATTCAGAATGCACGCTTTACGCAGAAATAGACCCGGATATCATTGATGAAGTAAGAGGTAAACTTCCTTTACTTAAGCATAGAAGACCTGAAATATACTAGAGTTTTATTGTCTTTATTTAAAAAAGAGCTTATATTTTCTCTCTAATAAGCTATAATATATTAACATAGTTGCTATTGTTCTATCACAGAAATAAATCAGAATATTTGAATGTACAATAATTTAACACTTAATATTCAATTACCAATGGAGGACTCTCAGTTTAAAAATCACCTACTGGTTATTAGATATTTCAGTTCGGCTGGGTTTTACTTTTGGGTTCATTCAGTTGAAATTTTCAGGAAAAAATTGAAAAATTATAAACTGCACCTAAAGCTTAACACCTCAAACCTAACACTATAATAGGAGATTATATAAAGATGAGCCTTTTTGGAAAACCAAAGTATTCTACGATCAAGACTACATCAAAACAACCTGTTCCTCAAGATATTAAAAAAGCTAAAATACTCCCAGGAATTTTTGAAAAATGCAAGGGATGCGATGAAAGCGTCCATAGAGATGAATGGAAAAAAAACCTTGACGTATGCCCCCATTGTGACTATCACAGATTGATTTCTTATGAGAAAAGATTAGAAATATTGACTGATCCCGGTTCATTTATTGAAATTGATAAGGATATTGTTTCTGTTGATATATTAAAATTTGAAGGTGTTGCTTCATATACTGAAAAACTAGCCCAAAACCAACAGAAAACAGGTTTGAAAGATGCGGTTGTCTGCGGTACAGCTGATATTAACGGCAATAAAGTGGCAATAGCAGTTATGGATTTCCGTTTTCTCGGTGCCAGCATGGGATCGGTTGTAGGAGAAAAAATTACAAGAATTACGGAACATGCAACAAAGACCGGACTTCCTTTAATAATTGTTACTGCAAGTGGCGGTGCAAGAATGTACGAAGGGTTGTTTAGTTTAATGCAGATGGCTAAAACGAGCGGTGCACTTGAAAGGCACAAAGAAGCTAAACTCCCATATATTGTCGTCATGACTCATCCAACAACAGCAGGAGTTACTGCAAGTTTTGCGTCTCTTGGAGATATTATTTTATCAGAACCAAAAGCCTTAATAGGATTTGCAGGCCCGCGCGTTATTAAAGATACAACCCAGGCCACCCTGCCGGAAGGTTTTCAATCTGCTGAGTTTCTTTTAGCTAAAGGCTTAATAGATAGAGTAGTGCATAGATCACAACTAAAATATGAATTAACACTACTGCTGGAATACATGACAAAGGAAGTTAATAAGTCAGCATAAAGCTCATAATTTCATTAAATTAAAAACATCATTAAGTTAATTAAAGGTTTTGTATTTTCTTTAGTTTGGTATATCTTTAATTTCGTCGTCGATTGTATCGGACCCTATGCGCTGGATTCCCGTTAACCGAGTCAGATGAGGAATCAAGCAGCTCTATACGAAGAAGCCAGGCGCCGTAGGTGCTTCTGATCATCGACGGCGTTTTTATTTTTTCACTGCAAAAATACTACTGCTTTATTAATTACACCAGCAACTTAGAATATCCGTTCATATATTACAAATCAGCAAATCACAAGATCATTAAATTAGATGTTGAATCAATTGAAGCGTAGCTTTAGCGGCAGCAGATTCGGCCGATTTTATATTTTTCCCTTTTCCTATACCGTAAAGCTTTCCATCAATATAAGCTTCTATCACATAGATAATATCATGTTGAGGCCCGATTGACTCTCTTATTTTATAGTCCGGTTTCATACCCCATTTTTTCTGTGTAGCTTCCTGCAATAGGCCTTTAGGATTTAATTCCAGGAGAAGACTATCCGGGTGAGGAAATACATTTATCAGTATGGGGAGTAAAAACGCACGAATTGTATTAAAATCAGAATCTAAATAAATCGCGCCGATAAGAGCTTCAAAAGCATCGCATAAAGTGGAAATTCTTGTGCTTCCTCCAGCTTCTATTTCTCCCTTTCCTAATAAGATAAAATCCTGTAAATGAATTTTGCAGGCAAGCCTGGAAAGAGTATTCTTTTGAACAAGAGCAGAGCGAAGTGCTGTTAATTCCCCTTCCTGTTTTTCAGGATAGAGCTTGAAAAGATATTCAGTTACAATAATTTCAATTACAGCATCTCCCAAGAACTCAAGGCGCTGATTATCTGTCGGGATTTTTCTTTCAGTTGCATATGAGCGATGTGTCATAGCTTTCCGCAGAAGAGTTCTATCTTTAAACTTATAATCGATAATTGATTCTAGTTTTGAGAGTTGATTGGCCATAATTCAAAATATATAATTTGAATCAGCATAAAATAGGTAAGTGAGGGGGACTGCTTTTTTTAACTTCTTTGAACCAAGTTTCTTATACCTGATATTCATGAAAAATCTTCGCATGATGGTTTAATATCAATAATTCTCAGCTGATGAGAAACACGACTGTTATGCTTATTAACTTGAGGTACAGCCAGGATATTCCATGGAGGTTGCGGTAGAGTTTCAGGGAGAATATTAAAGGCAATGAATCCAATCGAATTATTGTTATTATCTCGAACGTAGCCACGTGTATGACTCTGTCCTGCCAAAGTTTTATACGGCACAGACAAATTTGTTAATTTATAGGTAGGTTGAATATTACTATGCCCGAATGGCTCTAGTTCCTCCATCTCCTCAAAAAATACATCATCAATTTCAGAAATAAAAATATCTCCATCATATTCAATTTGGGGTATTAGTTTTTCTCTTGTTAACACACGACTAATTGATTCTTCGAAACGTCGGCATAGAGGTTCAACGTTCGAAGGATCAAGAGACAATCCTACTGCCATTGGATGTCCCCCGTACCTTGTAAGGATATCTGCACTTTCAGATAATATTTTGATCAGGTCTACATTTGCGGAAGACCTGCCTGAGCCATAAGCCTGACCGTTTATGATTGTCAGGGCAATAGATGGACGATTATAATCTCTTGCAATCCTGGAAGCAACATTTCCAATTACTCCCTGATGCCAGTCTTCCCCGTAAATTAAAATAGAAAAAGACTCGTTTATTTTA
>CAZGAI010000396.1:0-3997 GCA_964523175.1 uncultured Victivallales bacterium
CTGTGACTGATTAAATAGAGCAAGTGAAGGTTCTATTACTGTAGGGCCTCCGGACTTAATCCATTTTATCCATGATGCAGATGTATATCCGAAATTAGCTTCCTGCTCATATTTGTAATTAGAAAGTGAGGTCTCGTCAACATCAAATACAATTGCCAGCTTCCCGGGTGTATCTTTGCATTGCATAAGGTGATTTATTGCAGCGTTGCCAACCTGGTTAAGGCCGGCTTCATATCCCCCTGAATTGTAATATGCAGTTAATTCCTGTTTAACAAAATGAAGATTTTTGGGGGTGTTGTAGGAAGTACGAAATGGTTCAGTGTTATTCTTTGCACCAGTGGCAAAAAAATTATTCTGCTTATACAGGCTGCATCCAGTTATGCAGGTTAGGAAAAATAACAGGAACACTAAACATAGAAGGCGGTGCATTTGTCGTATGCTGCTTGGTTTCATATTGTTTTCTTTCTTTTAATTAACTTAATCTATTTCTGGGGTAGCGGCGGCGGCGTTGAATTGAACAAAGATGCTAAATCAAAAACTTCACTCATTTTTGTCCAGTTCTGCATGCCTTCTTTCCAGGCAAGTGTTTCTTTGTTTATATCGTTGTTTATTATTTTAGCTTTTATAGTATTAATATCAAACGGTCCTGCCTGCTGGCCATTAATTGCAAGATAGTATTTTATTTCGCCGGGAATTGGAGGTGGAATATCTTTTCCTGCCTGTTGAGCCTGCTGGGTATTCATAGATTGACCCATCTGGTTTGCCATGGCAAATCCCATTCCCATTCCCATTCCGCCGGCGGCCATGCCACCAGGATTTCCTGCAGCTTCTTCCATTGCGTTAGCTGTTTGGTATTGAGTGTACTGATTTAAGTTTCCAATTACGCCCATACTTGAACGTTTATCCAGTGCCTCTTCTACAGATTGAGGTAGTGAAATATTTTCAACTAAAAACTTTGCTAACAAAAGCCCATACTTGTTAAATTCCGGGGTGATTTTTTTTTCTATAAAATTCCCCAGTTCATCGTAGTTAGCGGCAAGGTCAAGTATAGGGATTTTACTTTCACCAAGTGTATCAGCAAATCGTGAAACAACAATACTTTTTAGTTGGTCAATAATGCCGTCAGTAGTAAATATAGCGTTTGTGCCGGCTATTTCCTTAATAAATTTTCCTGCATCGTCTACCTTTATCACATAAGTTCCGAATGCTCTCAGGCGTACCGGCCCAAACTCTTTATCTCTAAGCATAACCGGGTTTTTTGTACCCCATTTGAGGTCAGTAAACTGTTTTGTATTTACAAAATATACTTCAGCCTTAAACGGACTTTCAAAGCCGTAGGCCCAGCCCTTCAGATCTGCAAGTATTGGTAGGTTCTTTGTTTCAAGGGTGTATGTTCCCGGTGTAAAAACATCAGCAAGCTTACCTTCATTAATAAATACAGCTACCTGTGATTCTCTGACAACAAGCTTTGCATTGTACTTGATTTCGTTATCATATCGTTCAAATCGATATACCATGGTGTCCTGTGAATCATCCAACCATTCAATAATATCTATCAATTGCCCTTTAAGCCATTTTATAAGTCCCATTACATACTCCTTCTATATATTTTTAATACCTATTAGTTTCTACTAAAACAACTTCGTCCTCTTCTTTTCTTCGTGGTTAATAATCTTTTTTGTTTCTCTTCTAATTAAACTGCCCGATTCAACAGGAAGAGCTACGCTCTCATGAAACGGCACGGAGTGTCTTTTTACTTTATCCGCAGTCTTAGTTTCTTTCTGATAAAACTGTCGAGCATTGGTCTATAGCTCAGCGTTCTCTTAAAATTAAATAAATAAAACAAATTATATATTATATAATCTTATGTATAAAACATGATATTTTCCAGTAAGTAAAGATTGAAATATAAAAAGAATACTTGCATACTTGACACTTTTTCCGAATATGTTATATTTCTCCTTTAATGAAAATAAAATATCAATACAAGTTTAACTTGTTAAATAAGGAATGATTTTTAGACCGTAATATGAAGAAACTATATTTAATCAGACATGCTAAATCAAGTTGGAGTAATCCAGGATTAGCAGATTTTGAGAGGCCTTTGAATAAAAGGGGTTTGAAAGATGCAGCAACAATGGGAAAGGTTTTAAAAAAAACATTACTGAAACCTAACAGAGTATTGACAAGTTCAGCAAGAAGAGCGTTGGAAACAGCGGAGATAGTTGCTGATAAAATAGGCTTTCCTATAGAAAAAGTTACCGTTGATGAAAGAATATATGATGCAGCTACATATGATCTGCTCGAAATAATAAACGAACTGGATGATAGCTCAAGTACTGCCGTTCTTTTCGGGCATAATCCGGGCATGACTAATTTGGCTAATCTATTAAATGATGTCGAGATAGATAATATCCCGACCTGCGGTGTTTTTGCTATAGAGTTTCAAGTGAAAACATGGCGGAAAATTGCTAAAAAAACAGGTTCATTTATTTCTTTTGATTTTCCTAAAAATCATATTTGCTGATTGAAAAAGAGTAATAATTTCAATCATAAGTCACACATCATAAATACTTATGAGCTGACTCTCGTTCCGTCTGCCATTGTGTTTGACGGAGCAAGTATAACTTCATCGCCTTCGCTTAACCCTTTTACAACTTCAGCTTCATTATCATTGATAAGTCCAATAGTGATATCCTGAAGTTTAGCTTTGCTACCTTTAATTACATATACCTTCCATTTGCCGTCATTACCTTTAAACAAAGCGGTTCTTGAAACTTTAAGCACACCTTTTTTAGAGGCAGTATATACTTTTACCTGAAGACGAAAACTGTCTCCGAGTTTTTTATTAGCATTTTTCAGATTTTCCAGACTATTTTTATCAAAAGCTATTTTTACATGAACACGCTGTTGTTCGACGCCTAATGAAGACAGCTTTGTAAAACCTTTTGGATCAACTCTGATAACTTTGCCATTTACCGGAATATCTCCCAGAGCCGCTCCAAATATATCAACAGCGTCACCATTGGAAATATTGATAGCTTCGTCAGATAGAATATTTGACCTTACCTGTAGATCGTTTAAATTACCCAGTTCCATAAGTAAAGTACCTGCAGGTAAAAAACGTTGGTTTGAGACAAGTTTTCTGAGTACTATTCCGTTGATAGGACTCTTTATCTTACTGCGCTGCAGGTTACGCTGGGCTTCCTGCAATGCTGCTTCTGCTTCTGCTAATTGACTTTTCAGTACAGTACCGTTTAGATTTTTAATATGTATGAATTCATTGATATATATTGGAGCAAGTTTGAATATTGAATCAATAATTTCAAATGCATTCTGCATAATATTGGCGGATTCAAATTCTACTTTTTTAACAGCAGCTTCCATTTTGGCTTTTGCATCTCTAATGCGGCTTATGGCCTCACCACTCTCAGATAGTGTTTGTTCATAATCTACGGCAAACTTAAAGACACTTTCAGTAGCTAATACTTTTTTTTCTGATACTTTGACTAAGTTTTCCATCGTTTTTATCCACTTTGCGGCTTCTTGCAAAGCGGTGTTTTCCAGAGCATTGTATTGGTTTATTGCGATTTGGCCTTTAATAGCATTAACTCTTGCGGTGGCTTCTGCAATAGTAGTTTGAATGTCAGCTTCATCCAACTGTGCAATAATCTCTTCTTTTTTAACGCTGGTTCCAGGTGTAAGCAGTATTGGCTTAATTCTTCCATTGAGCGGCATTGTTATTTTATATATTTGCGGCAGCTCAGTTACTGCACGTTCTTCAATGTATTCACTTACTCTGCCTTTAGTTATTTTTTCTGACAGAACAGGTATCCCCTGCATTTTGGAATAAATAATACTGGCAATTATAAGTACAACTATAACAATAACGATAATCCACTTAACTTTTTTCATAATTCCTCCAATAATAAATATGTTATATTTCTAAATTCTAAATTCTAAATTCTAAATTCTAAATTCTAAATTCTAAATTCTA
>CAZGAI010000397.1:0-3990 GCA_964523175.1 uncultured Victivallales bacterium
AAGAAATAAGCTTTGAGCTTTTTTGAATTTACTCAAACAGCAAAATAATGAGCATAATTCAAGTTGATTCTTTAAGCAACAGGCTATACTATTGTTTATAAACAAGTTATCGCACTACATGCGGGTTAAAATATTAAAACTGTTAAATCGTTTTTCATATTCGTACTTTTTATCGTTATCCCTCCGATCATGATTATGACAAAGATAACGAAATGTTCAACCTGTTAACGATTACCGCATTCAGAGTAAATCCCTATACTATCAAGTTAAAAAAGAAAGACCAATATGCAGGATAAATTATTCTATTGTGAAACAAAAGGAAATAAAGAAGAGACAGAAATGACAGTAGAGCTTTTCGCTACTCTCGAGCTTTCAGTAAATGCCAGTACTGATGTGGAACAGAATTTCACCACCTACACAGTATATTCCGATTCAAATGAAGGAATCAGAAACCTTAAACTGATTATAGAAAATGCTATTAAAGAATGGGAAAAAATTGGATTACACTTCACTGCTCCTCAAATATCAACAATAAAAAAGGAAGACTGGACCGAAGTCTGGAAAAGATATTTTAAAATTCAACATATAAGCCCTACACTGGTCATCAAGGCAACCTGGCTTGATTATACCCACAAACCCGGCGATACCGTAATAGAAATTGATCCAGGAATGAGCTTTGGAACAGGTAGTCATGAAACAACCCAATCATGCCTGAAACTAATTGAGATAATGTCAAAGAAGAAAACAGATATATCATTATTGGATGCGGGATGTGGTTCCGGAATATTGTCAATTGCCGCCGCCAAATTTGGTTTTTCTCCAATTTTCGCTTTTGATTATGATAAAGAATGTATGCTCTCAACAAAAGAAAATATGATAAGAAACAATGTCAGTTCTGAAAAAATCAAAGTAAAACAGGCTGACATTAAAAATTATAACCCCGGACAACAGTTTGATATAGTTACTGCTAATATTATTTCATCTGTTCTTACAGCCAATCATAAGCGACTACTATCCTGGGTAAAGCCTGGAGGCTACCTGATACTTGCAGGTATTCTAAGGACAGAGTATGATAAAATTAGAGAATTCTTTATCACTGAAAACGTTTCTGAAATTGAAACTGATACTGAAAAAGAATGGACAAGCGGGTTATTTCATCTGAGGTCTGAAGTCTGAGGTCTGGGGGTAAGGTAAAATTCACCTAGAACTTAAAACTAAAGTTTCGGATTTCAAACTATAAATTTCAATGTAATATTTATTGTATTTTTTTAGTAGTTTTTGTCATTCTAATTTTGGTTATTGATCTTTATTTGTTTTTTGTCATTTGAGTTTTAGAATTTACTCAAACAGCAAAAGAATGAACTTAATTAAAGTTCATTCTTTAACTATAAAATATTTAGCAGGAATTTTTAAGTCCGAAATTTGAGTTAAAACCTAACCCCTATAACCTTGCACTTAACTACACTTACTATAATCGCATGATAAACATTTCAGACAATTCTCCTGGTTTATCAGCGTCTTTTCATTACATACAGGGCAGAACATTCTATTATTAGTACTTATTGCAGCACTCTCATCAGGTTCTTTTAATACAACGACCGCAGGATGATCCCCTAAAAGACCAATTTTATCCAAATGCTCCTCAACAGTTCTACCAATATCAGCGGCTAATGAAGGAATATATGTTCCTTTACTGAAATACCCACCATTGGGGTCATAAATACTTTTTAGTTCACCTACCAGAAATGAAGGATTTCTCTGGGTTCTAAATACAGAGGAAATTAAACGGGTAACTGCAACAACCCAACTAAAATGCTGAAGATTTTTTGTATTGATAAAAAGTTCATAAGGCCTGACAGATCCGTCATCTTCAATAATATCGTTTATTGTTATGTACAATGCATCCGGTGCAAGTGGTGTTTTGATCTTGTAAGTTGTTCCCTGAAGTTTATCAGGCCTGGCCAGAATTTCCACTTTAGGAGGTTTTTCTTTTTCCTTTTCCTCCTTTTTAATAAGTACTCCGGAAATGAATTCAGAAGGCCTAAACGCGGTACAACCTTTTAAACCTTTTTCATGAGCCTTAATATAAATATCTTTGAACTTATCAAATGGATAATTTCCAGGAACATTAATCGTTTTGGAAATTGAGCTGTCTACATATTTCTGTAGTGCTCCCTGTATTGCCAAATGTTCATTAGGGTCAATATTATCTGAAGTTATAAAATATTCAGGCAGATTTTTATCATCAAAAATCTCAAGTTTGCGATGTCTCAAATATTCACGATATGCGTAATCTGTAACTTCAAATTCAGTAACATCATCCTCTGTTGTATTTCTTACTTTTCTTTTATAATGTAAAGCAAAAACAGGTTCAAGACCACTGGAAACATTGCCGGCCAATATACTTATTGTTCCTGTAGGAGCAATTGAAGTTAAATGTGAATTTCTAATTCCGTATTGCCCAATTTGTGATCTAATTTCATTTGAAAGAGTTTTAATAAAATTTCCGCTAATATATTTCCCGGCATCAAAAAGAGGGAAAGCTCCTTTTTCTTTCGCCAGTTCTACGCTGGCCAGATAAGCTGTATGTGTTATTCTGCGCATAACTTCTTCAGCTAATTTGACAGACTTTCCAGAACCGTATTTAACTTTCATAAAGATAAAGAAATCAGCCAAACCAGTAATACCAAGTCCAATTCTTCTTTTTGATCTTGCTTCATTAGCCTGTTCAGGAAGAGGATAGTTACTTAATTCTATAACATTATCCAAAAACCTGACAGCTTTTTTAACAACGCTTTCCAGTACATCAAAGTCAACAGCTGCTCGTATTGTAAAAGGATATTTTACAAATTTAGTTAGATTTACAGAGCCTAAAAGACATGCGCCAAAAGGAGGCAGAGGCTGTTCACCGCAAGGATTTGTCGCCTTGATTGACTCACAATAATACAGGTTATTCATTTCATTAATTCGATCAATGAGAATAAAACCAGGTTCAGCATGATTATATGCGGATTTCATAATTAAATCCCATAATTCCACGGCTCTTACAGTTTTATAAACTTCCCCTTTAAAAACAAGTTCCCAATTCTCATTATTTTTTACTGCATCAATAAATCTGTCCGTAATACCTACAGATAGATTAAACATTTTGAGACTTTTACCATCTTGTTTTGCTGTGATAAATTCTTCAACATCAGGGTGGTCACAGCGCATAACTCCCATCTGAGCTCCTCTCCTCTGTCCTGCACTCATAATGGTGCGGCAGGTTGCATCAAGCACATGCATAAAGCTTATTGGACCTGAAGCCTGTGCGCCACAGCCCCGAATAGGAGAATTCTTTGGGCGAATAGAAGAAAAATCAAAACCTACACCACCACCCTGCTTCTGAGTTAATGCTGCATTTTTAACTGTATCAAAAATCCCTTCAATTGAATCATCAATATCATTTAATACATAACAGTTAAACATTGTAACACTGTCAAGCTCTGTTCCAGCATTTGCTGTTATTCGCCCGGCAGGAAGAAATTTAAAACCTTCAAGAATACCGTAGAATTCTTTTTCCCAGTGTTCAGAGTCTTTTTCATTCGATGCAACAGCTTTTGCCACCCTTTTCCAAGTATCTTCAACGGTAAAGTCTTCAGGTACATTCTCGTTGCCGCTGAATTTGTATTTTCTTCCCCAAATGTCTTTACTTATATCATATTCAGGGAGCTTTTCTGTCATCATTTCACACCTAGGCCTTTTCTATAATCAAGTTAAATTTGAATTTCTATCTATTTTTAAGTCTGTTTTCATTCTCATAAACAAATCTGTATTTTCTCGGTGGAAGTATTCCCGCATAATTAGAAGGCCAACAAAAAGCCTTTGATCATATTTATTTTTGTTTCAAATACAATATACCATAGTTTAAATTTCAATTTTTTCAGCCCTTCTAATTAGATTTTAAAATTTATCTTTTTCAATGTTAAATTTTAAAAACTTTTCCTGTAT
>CAZGAI010000398.1:0-3985 GCA_964523175.1 uncultured Victivallales bacterium
ATTTTATTGATGAATAGATTTGACAATTATCACCTAAACCTTTAGCTATTTTCAGACCTATTATAAATCCATTTTCTGTTAATGAATAAATGGCAGTACATTTCAGGCTGCGCAAAGCATCTTTTTCCTGTACATACTCTCTTTGACTTTTTTCAAGGTATTTAGGTAAAGCAGCATTTTTATCAGCTTCTCTGAATTCATGAGTAAAAGCTGCATGATACAGTCCTGAAAGTTCACCATGCTTTTTTAAAACATCACCGACAATAATCATTCCCTGATTAGTAATTTTTTCTTTTTGTATCTTTTCGGCAATATCACTAAGCGTTCCACGAATGATTCTTTCATCAGGCCAACTGGCTCTGTGAACAATTGCTACTGGTGTATGTTCAAAGTAACCGCCAATTAGGAGTTTTCTAACAACATCATCAATTTTTTGTACTGAAAGGAAGATCGCCATTGATGTCTGATGCGATGCGAGCTTTTCCAGTGTTTCATTGGGAGGAACCGGAGTCCTTCCTGAATCTCTAGTCAGTATTAATGTCTGAGATACTGTTGGAAGTGTTAATTCTGTTTTAAGTGAAGCAGCTGATGCAAAAACTGAACTTACCCCGGGGATTACTTCATACTCGATGCTGCTTATGTCAAGCCTGTTAAACTGCTCAATCAGGGTTCCGTACATTGAAGGGTCACCTGAATGAAGGCGTAATACCGCTTTTCCCTGATTATATTTCTCTTCAATTACTGAAATAACTTCATCCAGTGTCATACCTGCGCTGTTAAATACTTCACAGTCTGATTTGAAAGACTCTACTACTTCATCGCTGATCAAAGATCCCGCATATATAATCACATCAGCTTCTTTAACAGCGTTAAAACACCTTACGGTCATTAAGTCCGGAGCACCTGGACCAGCACCTGCAAATATTACTTTATTTGTACTCATATGGTTTCTCATAAATAAATATTGTTATTGAATTATCTGATTTCATTAATTTTTTCCCTGCTAATGGTACAGCTCTATTTATTGAAACAGCCAATACTTCAATACAATAGTCCTCTAAAGTAGTTAAGAGTGTTGAAGTAGTCTCGAGCAGAACAGATGTAACAACAATCCTTCCACCAGGGATAAGTATATTAAAAGTTTTCTCAAGTACTTCAGCAACCTCATCTCCACCGCCACCAATAAAAACAGAACGAGGAGCTGGAAGACCGGGTAAGGCATCCAAAATATGCTTCTGTAAAATTTTAAGATTTGAACACCCAAATTTTTGTCTATTGACACTTATCGATTCACATCTATGTTGATTTTTTTCCACAGAAAAAACTTCCAGGAATGGAGATATGGAAGCTGCTTCAATCCCTACAGAGCCGCTTCCTGCTCCCAAGTCCCACATCACACCATTGCCCAACTTAAGTTTTGACAGTGCAATAGCTCTAATTTCACTGTGAGTAATACAGTTATTTTCTTTTTCAAATTCATCATCTGAAATTCCTATAGGAATGCCTGGATCATAAATATTCTGATTGTCTGAAGGTAGAACTAGCAGCATAGAAAGAGTTGAAGCAGTTTTTTGTGCTAAAGTTTTTAGGTTATCCACAGTGATACATTCATTTTCAGCGCTGATATTTTCAGCAATTACTGCTTTTCTTTCAGAGCAATAGGGATATAATTTAATCAGCTGTTCAGCTGCTTGAGAAGCTGTCATCTGGTTGTCACAATATATAACTGATAGTTTAGAATGAAGTATATTATGATATGGCAATATTTTTTCTTTACCATGAATGGAAAAAAACCTTGCATCCTGCCATGGTAAGCATAATTTAGCAAATAGTGCCTGCATTGCCGTTATATTGGGGATAATAGTAATATTTCCTATTCCGGCTATTTCTGTTAATCGTTTACCTAAGCCGTTGAAAAGAGAATCTCCCGATGCTAAAAAGACTACATTGCTATTAATGTTATGTTTAACAAATGAATTCAGTGATTGTATTAACTCTTTATCCAGAATAATTTTTTCTGCATTGGGAGTATAAAAAAAATCTAATAAGCGTCTACCGCCAACAATCATATCAGCCTTTTTAATTATATCTAAAGAGAAGTCAGTTACATCACTTTTTTTTACACCACAGCTAATCAAAGTTAACATATTACTCAACTTTCGGGTTATATAATAATTTTCAACTAGTTAAAATATGAAATCCGGAACTTTTATTAAGCAAATAATCATTCTGCCTTCGGTATTGTAACCAGCAGTTCAACTTCTGTTTTAGAATTCTTAAGTATTTTTCTAAAAAACTTTAGAGCAAGTTTTCTCCATAAGTTTAGTAATTCATGCCGTTTATTGTTATCTAAAGAGTTTATCACATCTCTTATGGTAACAGCATTCGTTATCATAATTTGCTCTTCTTTAGTGAAATAAAAATTGTTTTGTTCTCCAATCAGTAAAATATTTTTTGTATCAATCGAAGAGTATTTTACATTAGTATTATCAAAGAAACATGCATATTTAAAAAGTTTTCCCGGCATACATGCTACAGTAACTCTATCGATAGATTTTTCCTGAATAAACCTGAGGGAATCAGCTATAAAATCACCAATTCTTATAAATGCCTCTTCAGGTAAATTAGGGTAGATTTTCCTTGCTGCATTTGTAGTCTGAGCTCCGGTAGTAAAAACTATGTGTTTATAGTTATCTCTCTCAAGAGAATTGATTAAAATTCTAATTGTTTCTATGTATGCTGCATGAGAATATGGAACTACAATTCCGGTTGTACCAAGAACTGATAAGCCACCTTTGATACCAAGAAGAGGATTCAATGTTTTATCAGCAAGTTTTTCTCCATTAATTAATCGAATTTTGAGAATAAAGGTTTTTCCAGTCGAATATTCTCTTTTGCCAAAACCTGCTTCGGATAAATTATCGGCTATCATTTTAATCGGTGTTTGATTTATAGCCCATTTCCCTTTTTGTGGAGCAACTCCATTTCTCGTAACAGTTCCAACCCCTTCTTCACCTCTCACAATCAGAGTGGAATCATTAATTATTAAACTGTAATCCCTTGGGTCTACTTTGCAGTCTGTTAAAAAATATTCAATAGAACAGTCAATCAACATGCCATTTGTTATATCCGGGTCACTCCCCGCATCTTTAATAATTTGAGCATGTGAACTATTTTTTTTACTATAAACATTATGTAGTTTTAATGTTCGTATAACTTTGTCTGGAAAAAGAACGTTTATGTTTAAACTTTGATCATAGGCAAGCCTATTCTTGTTATGAGCTTTCAGATGCAGGTTTTGTCCCTGAAACTTTACTTGCAGTTTTGAAAAATGGATCGATTTGGCTATAACTTCTTCTAATTTTAGGTATGCTGCTTTGGCGCAGGCAGCGACACAGGCTCCCGTGGAAAATCCTTCCCTCAATTGATCTTTATTTTTTTCTCTTCCATCCATAAATCATCTTATTTCAGATTATAAATTTCAATTAATGCATGTAGTGTTGCCACTGCAAGCGGGCTGCCGCCTCTTCTTCCTTCAATAGATATAAAAGGGATATTCGTTTGCATCAATAATTTTTTAGATTCAACTACATTAACAAAACCTACAGGCATTCCGATTATAAGTTTTGGTTTAATTTCCTCATTATAGCATTTTTCAATCACTTTGATAAGAGCTGAGGGTGCATTACCAATCATAATTATTGAATCATTAAGGTAGTTAGACGCCTTTTCCACAGAAGCAATAGCACGGGTAATACCATGTTTCTTTGCATATTTTGCTACACTTTCATCTGCAATAAAACATCTTATTGATTCACGTGAATAACTATTATTCATACTTTGCAACTTTGCTACTGAGACTCCATTCTTTATCATATTTGAGTCACTGAATAAATTACAGCCGTTCTTCAAAGCATTAATACCAGTTGGGATAGCATTATCACTGTAGATAACAGAATTAACAATAGAAATATCACCGGTTGTA
>CAZGAI010000399.1:0-3964 GCA_964523175.1 uncultured Victivallales bacterium
CAATCCATGATAAAAAATATGCAAATAATCCAAGAATAAATCCTACTATCGGAATAAAATATAATACAAAGGTGTCGTTTTCACCGGAAATATTTTTATTACTTTCAAAGGTTTCTGAGTTAGAAGACAAAGATATATCAAAAAAAAGATTCCAGGCTTTTAAAAAAGGAATGATCAAATTTTTAAGTAAAGTTTCTTCTTGATTTTTTTTCATAGATAATTGTCCTTATACATCCACTTATATTATAGCTTTAGCCGTTTTATAATCCACAATTTCACGATCTCACAGCCTCATGGACTTACTGTTTACAATCTAGCCGTATAGTTTTCTATACTCGGTATCCATGATTTTATGCACTTCTGATGAAATTTTCTTCCTGTCATTTGATGTAGGATACATTGTATCCAACAGATTTATTTTGGCATCTACCTGTTTCATTCCAAAGACTTTCCATAGATGACCCAAAAGCGTTGCATCTCCGTACCAACAGAGAATATTATTCCTGTCTTCTGTATAATGAAGTAATATTGGATAAACTGGAAGGTTACTTTTTGAAGCAGCTTCAAATGTGGTTGATTTAAAAGGAAGGAGTCCATTTTTACCATCAGTTGTAGTACCTTCAGGAAAGATTAACAAATTAATATTGTTTTGTAATGTGCCTATAAATTCGTTTAATGTTTTTTGTGAAGACTGCCTCGATTGACGATCAATCCAAATAGGTTTAGAGCACCTGATAAACCATCCAAGAAAAGGCCAATGGGCAATATCTGACTTAGGAGTAAAGCGCAAAGGGAAAACTGTAGCTGTAGCAAGGATATCAATATAACTTAAATGATTTGAAACTATTAAGCCTCTCACATTATTAATATTACCATTAACCTTTATTTTGATATTAAGTATTTTGCAAATTCCACGACCCCAAATTTTAGCAGTTTTTGAAAGGCGTCTGGTTGCTGTATATCCTCCTTTTCCTCCCAAAAATCGTACGAATAGGGCAACAAAGTACATTATAATAAACCATAAGAGTAATAATATGACACGGTATATACGTCGAAAGTAGGGCATAATACCTCCTTAGAACGGTCTTATAAAATGGCGAGCATAACGTTCTGGCATCTTAAAGGTATCAACTAAAATAAGAAAATCAATCGTTCCGAATTCTGAGTCATATATTGGAGGTCCGCATATTTTTGCCCCTAATCTTAAATACCCTTTAAAGAGAGGTGGGACGTGGTGTTTGATTGTATTTTTTACATTTACAAGATACTTGTCAATTTCACCTTGAGGTGGTACCTCAAGTTCATAGCCTTTTTGGGGTTCAGCAATTATTATGTCTGTTATCTTATCACTGCTTTTGAAGTATTCATGAAGTGCCCATGATACTGCAGGATCATTCTCCTCCATACTTACACAGCCTAAAAGGTATTGAAGCTTCGAACGATGCAGCAATATACCTATACCACTCCATAGCAGTGATACTGCAGCTCCGCTTCTAAAATCAGGCAGGACACAGGAACGTCCTACTTCAATACTGTGAGGAGCAATTTGATCAAGACCTGAAATGTTATATTCTTTTGAGGCATAAAAACCTTTAGCTTGGGTTGCTATATGGCCAAAATGCGCACGATAAGTGCCAACCGGATTATTTGTTGTTTTATCTATTACAATCAAATGCAAACAATGTTCATCGTATTCATCATAATCAATACCGGTAGCATTTGCTTCTGACAAACCCTTGCCTTGCTCTATATTGAATACCTCATAGCGCAGACGGAGTGTTTTTCTTAATTCTTCTTCTGTTTCAACTATTTTGATAAGAAAATTATCGGAATCAGTTAACAGTGTGGGTTCTACAATTTCTTTCGAAAAATGTTTAAAATTAATTTTATACATAAGAATATTGTTTATTATTAATATTAATGATTACAAGCGATTGACGATATCATACCGAATAAATTAATTACTATAATACTTTTAATTATTAATATCAGTTTTATATCATTATTCCAATATCTAAAATAAAACTATTACTTAAATTGTTTTTTCATTATAACTGAATTCTATTCAGAAAACTACACCTTTCCTTTCCTTTATTTAAATAATAACAGTTTTTGGTTGATTTTATCTATAAATTAACATATATTATTATGGTAACGTTACCGAGAGAAACGTTACTGCATTGACATTTGTTTTCTTATTATAAGTAGTTAGAACTACTTTGAATAGAGAATTGATGTGGCGGAGCGCGGAGAAACCACGAATTATCCGAATTTATCGAATTATTATGACAGAGATTTTATTTAAAAAAGAGAGCTATGATATAATAGGCTTATGTATGGAAACACATAGTGAGTTGGGATGTGGATTTCTTGAACAAGTATACCAAGAGGTAGAGAACCACATTCCATATATTAGAGAGGTTGAATTACCTATTAATTTCAAAGGTAAAGTTCTGAAGAAAAAATATATAGCTGATTTCATTTGTTTTGAAAAATTATTGTTAGAAATTAAAGCTGTTTCCAAATTTAATGAGGTCCATGAAGCACAAGTTTTTAATTACCTTAAAGCCACTGGGTTAAAACTAGGTATTCTTGTGAACTTTGGGAAGCAAAGCTTAGACTACAAAAGAATAGTAGTATAATAATTAGATAAATTCGGATAATTCGTGGTTAAGAAAATGGATTTTGACAAGAACAACCTTTACGAGCTTGAAATTCTTAAGCATGTCGAGGAATCGTCACATTTAAATAACAGAATGGCGGCAGCAAAACTCGACTGTAGTGTTAAACTGGCCCATGGACTGTTAAAAAAAATGGTTCAGAAAGGCTTTTTTAATGTTAAAAAAGTAAATTCAAGACACTGGGATTATTATCTTACACCGCGCGGTATTTCAGAAAAAGCCAGACTCACCTATGAATTTCTGGAATTTTCGATGAAATTCTACAAAGAAGCAAGGAAGAAAAGCTCACAGGTATGTAGAGATATTTCAGAATCTGGAAACAAGGAGGTTATATTTCTTGGATCAGGTGACCTTGCAGAAATATGTTATCTAGGTGTGAAGGAATGGAGTTTGGATTTAGTAGCTGTATATGATGATGAAACTGATAAAAAACAATTCATGGGTGTTAAAATAAAGCCTTTTTCCCAGCTGACTCTTTCACCAACCCCCCAAATTTTAAAAGCATTTGACAATCAGCAAATCACTAAATCACTAAATCACCAAATCTTAATCTGCACCTACAATAAATCAAATCCAATGACTGAAAACTACCTTCCAAATGTGATTAACCAACAACTAAAAACCAACAACAATCAACAACTCTTCAAACTCCACTGGATTTTTTAAATTTTCTTTATCCAGGACACAAGGCGAGAGTATAAAAATAAATTGCCGCTGGCGATAATTTTTTTTAATTCCCACTATAAGCACACAGATTATTTAGCAAACAATTAAGAGATAAACTGTTACTTTATTCCAGCTTATCTTTTTCCGTTTATCATATTCTGAGTTTAAGTCATGATTTTGTCAAATAAAATTAAAGCTCGTTTTAGCCACTAATTGCACGAAAAGCACGAATTAAAAATTGATTTTTATAGTAATGCAAGTTACGGTAATGGTGATTGCAATAAACTATATTGTTCATAAATTAACAATAGATATTAGTCTAAAGCTTAGAAGTAACTTTCGAATATCTACTGACTATTAGAGTATATATATGAAATTCTATGATAGAAAAAATGAATTAACACAGTTAAAAGAAGTCGAATGTAATTCACATAACAGTGGAAAAATGACCTTTATCGTCGGCAGAAGGCGTGTTGGAAAAACAGCATTGATACGGGAAGCCTATAAGAAGAATAAATTTATATATTTCTTCGTTTCTAAAAAAAATGAGAGTTTATTGTGTGAAGAGTTCATAAGTGAATTTGAAACAGAAACCCAAATAAAGGTATTTGGGATAA
>CAZGAI010000400.1:0-3957 GCA_964523175.1 uncultured Victivallales bacterium
CTTGAGGAGATTAATGATATGGATGTTAGACTGTCTAATTATAATAATATTGATTATGAAATTGGTAAAAATAAAATTGTTGCAATTGCTTGGTTTATAGTTAATTCATTGATCTTTCAGTCTTCTCTAATTCCTTTTTCAGGTCTGAAAATTAGATTATTGAGACTATTTGGTGCTAGAATTGGTAAAGGAGTTAGGATAAAACCATCCCTAAATATTAAATATCCCTGGAAGCTTGAAATTGGAGATTATACATGGATTGGGGAAGGAGTTTGGATTGACAATTTAGCCAAAGTTACAATTGGAAATAATGCCTGTCTATCTCAGGGAGCTATGCTGTTTACCGGAAACCATAATTATAAAAAAAATAGTTTTAATTTGATACTTGGTGAAATTACCATTGAAAATGGTGCTTGGATTGGTGCGAAGTCACTTGTCTGCCCTGGAGTGAAGGCTAATTCTCATTCGATGTTAACTGCAAATTCAGTTGCTACCAAAGAACTGGACGAATATACTATTTATCAGGGAAACCCTGCCGTTAAAATTAGAGAAAGAATCATTAACAACTAATCATTGCTTTATTAGTGTAAATCAGTGTAGATTAGTGGTGACTAGGTTTTAATAAATTGAAAATACTCCTTTTAAATCAGTTTTGTATACCGGATATTGCCCCTACTGGGGTTGCAATGTATGATTTGGCCTGTCATCTTTCTGACCGAGGACATGATGTTACTATTATCTGTTCAAAAAAATCATATAATGGCGGGATCATCGGGGATAGGATTCTGCTGAAACCCGAGCAGACTAAAATCAAAATAATTTACCTTCCAGCTTTAGGGTTCGGCCGCAATAGTTTTACCGGTAAGCTTTTTGATTATATCTCTTTTTATTTCCTTCTTGCCTTTCGACTTTTATTTCTCTTCCCAAAACCGGATATCGTTCTTTCTCTTACTACACCCCCGTATATAGGAATATTAGCTAAATGCTTTGGTAAATTACGTGGTGTTAAACGAGCAAGCTGGATTATGGATGTTTATCCGGATGTAATGGTGGCTCATGGTATATTAAAAAAAGGTTCATTGCTCTATAAATTAATGACAAGGCTAAAGGTTTTTGAATTGCGGGGTAGCAGTTTGATTATTTCACTTAGTCAAGATATGACTGAACGAATAAAACAGTATGTTAAACAGCTTGATACAAATATAGTTAAATGGGTTTCGCTTGGAGTTGAACATAGCATTATGATTGAAACTTTGAGTTTTACTTCAAACGCTGACCTAATTGATCAGAGTAAATTAAATGATATTATTTGTCCAACTGATGTTTATTGTTATGATGCCAAATCCAAAAATCTACGTATTGAAAGAGGTTGGAAAGATGATGAATTAGTAGTTATGTATTCAGGTAATATGGGACTTGGTCATCTTCTTGATGAGTTTCTGTTTGCAGCTTTAAAACTAAAAGATAATCTAAAAATACGCTGGGTTTTTGCAGGTGGCGGGAAACGTCGAAAAGAAATTGAAGATTTTATTTTGAAACATCCAGAGGCTAATATTACATTATTTGATTATGTACCCTCAGAGCTGTTAGATACACACCTTCGCAGTGCAGACATTCATTTGGTAAGTCTTGATCCTAAATGGAAGGGGTGTATGTTACCAAGTAAGCTGCAAAGAATTTTTGCTGTTGGTAGGCCTGCATTGTTTGTGGGCGATAATAAATGCTGTATTGCTCAATGGATTTTAAAAAGTGAAGGTGGGTGGATAGTTGAACCTGGAGATGTTGATGGTATTATTAAATGTATTATGGCTTCTAGCGATTTAATAGAAAGAAATAAACGGGCAGCTGTTGCTGTAAACTTTGCCCTGGAAAACTTTGATTCAAAGAAAAATTATAATATTATTTGTGAATGGCTTGAAGAAATAGTAGTATTATAGTTTTTTAATTGTACATGAAGCACCGACTGCTTAAAACTCCAACGGAGATAATTGAAACAAGATGATAAGTATAAACGCCGAACTGATGTTTTGGTCTACCCCTTTTCGGAAATGATTTAATTAATGAAATTTATAAGTTATTTAATTTGCGCTGTCTGTATTTTTATTTATGTTGAATCATTTGCTTTAAATGTAGGAGATGACGCTCCTGATCTACATATTGCACGATGGGTTAGAGGTAATCCGGTATTGAATTTTCCTGATTCTGATGGAAATAGTAATGTAAAAGCCTACATTGTTTTTTTCTGGGCTACATGGAATAATACCTCTCCGCGTTTATTGGAATTTGTCAGTCAAATGGACGAGCTTTATAAAGATGACGGACTCGTTATTATCGGAATATCAAAAGAGGCTCCTTCAAGGGTTATAAAATTTCTGGGAAAAAGGGATAATGTTCGTGTTAGTTTAGGCATTGATGATCAGGCAGAAACTTATGATGAATATATGGTTGCTACTGAGGGAGTGCCTATTTTTTTTATTTTTCAAAAGGATGGCGAACTAGTTTGGAAAGGTCCTCCTTTTGAGGTGGATAGGGTTGTTTCTAGAGTTCTCTCTGGAATTTTTGATATTGAGAAACAAAAAAAAATTGAAAGACTGCGTGCTGATATAAAAAGGTCCTCTCACCTTTTTGATGACAATAATAGGGTCAAAGCCGCACACAAAACTCTTAAGATTGACCCTACTGACGAAGTGGCTGTTAATATTATTATAGATAATTATGTTAGAAGAAAAAAAACTGAAAAGGCTATAAATTTTATTAGAAATGTTAGAGAAAAAGCGAAAGATAATATATTTCTTCAACGTAAATTTTTCCTGATTGAATTAGGAGTTATGCGTGGTATGGATATAACTAAAGCCAAAAGTTTGCTTGCTCAGCTAGCTAAAGATTCTTACTCTACTTTTCACGATAATCCAAAGGTTTTAAATGAAATAGCTTATATCATATTACGAAACCTGCCTTTTGAAATTCGACCATTAAAAGAATTATTGAAAATGTCTGAAAGAGCTGTTGCTCTTGAAAAGATAAGTGATAATTCCTCTGTAGAATTAGCTGAGTGTCTACAGGTGCTTGCCAGAGTTTATTATTGTTACGGTTGGCTTTCAAAAGCTGTTACAACTCAAAGCCTGGCTACAGCAATATTAAAAGATAAAAAAGAAAAAAAGACAGCATTGTTAAAGGAAAACTATTATCGAGATGTATATAAGGCGGACATTAATAAAAAATAAACTTAATGGAGTGAACATGAAGGCATCTTTTATCAAAATAATTGTAATTATTTCCATTGTCGGTGTTATAGGAGCCTGCTCTGTTGTGAATGTTAATAAGCAGCAGTACGCAGCAAGAGTAGATTTGGCCGGGAAAGATATACCTTTTACTACATCTTCTTTCATGTCTGCAGCAAAGAAAGGGAATGCAAAACAGCTGCAATTATTTATTGATGCTGGAATGGATATTGATATTCATGACAATGGTACAGCGCTGACATATGCTGCATTTGGAAATAATATAGAGGCTGTTAAGCTTTTGATTAAAAATGGTGCAGATGTAAACGAAGGAGGTTACTGGGGTAATCCACTTGAAATTGCTTCCTATAAAGGTCGCTATGAAATTGCTGAAATACTTATTAACAATGGAGCTAGTATTAATTATGTTTCCAGAGATGGTATGACTCCTTTATTTCATGCAGTTCAAGTAAAAGAAAATAGTAAAATAGTTGATTTACTCCTTAAAAACGGTGCAGATCCTAATTTTATACAACCTAACACAAAAGAAGCTGTATTGAGCATTGCTGCTGCTAAGGGATATTTGAGTATCGTAAAATTATTAGTTAATCATGGATGCAATATATTCCATGAAGGTGTTGGAGGATTAACTGCCCTGGATTGGGCTTTGTTAAATAATCATATAGATGTTGCTGAAATTTTATTGAAAAATGGACTTGTAGGTGCGGATAGCAAT
>CAZGAI010000401.1:0-3934 GCA_964523175.1 uncultured Victivallales bacterium
TATATAATATCGTATGCAATCAGAAAGGAATCTTCTGAATTGAGGGGGGTAAAACTACCGCATAACCCAACAATACCTAAAGGATTGAAAGCTGAAGATTTAATAATAAAAACCATAAATGAATCAAAAACTAAGATAGATATACTTTCAATTGGCGCTCCTGCGAATGTTGCACTTGCATTAGAAAAAGATCCGAATATTAAAGATAAAATAAATAGTATATATATTATGGGCGGTGCATTGAAAGTTCCCGGCAACATTTTTTTCTTCAAGAAAGGCCTGAGTAAATTTGCTGAAATAAATATTTACTCTGACCCATGTGCTGCAGATAAAGTTATCAGCTCAGGTATTCCAATATTTTTAGTTCCTCTTGATATTTGCAATAAGATACCGGTTGATCCAATTTTTTTTAAGCAGCTTAAAAAAAATATTAAAACACCACAAACAGAATTGGTTTATAAAATTTTATATAAGGCAAAAAAATATATTGATAATAATGAATATTTTTTTATTTAAAAGTCTGATAGGGAAAAATCTAGTAGGATTTGAACAAAAATTATGCTTTGGTGTTCCAAAAGGAAAAACTATCTTATTGGGAAAACTAAATGAAGGGTTACTGTTAGCAGTTAATGACGGCACATTTAAAAGGCGAATTGAAACAATAAAGCCATGCCTGGCCATATGTTGCACCACCGATAGAAAGCATAATTTTGGTATTCGGATTCTTATATTTATAATGTCAGGCCGGGAAGAACTGTGACAACCATCATTTATTCGGTTATTGCCATTTCTCTGCACTCTAATTCGCACCAGGCTCCCTGCCAATCGCATTTCATTTTATATTTATCATGCAGTTTTTCCATATCCGGCAAATTATCGGAAGCAATATCAAACCAAATATCGTGCCATACACAGGAATAACTAACGCCTTCAGGTATTTGGTATCTAAAAGCATCATCATTTATTATTTCCACCCTCTTGTCTTTTATGTAGGGTTTTACGAGTTTTATAACATCAAGAGAAAGGTCTATTATTGTTATCTTCCTAACTTTAGATGATTTAAGAATTTCTGTTGCAGCTACAGCTAAGCCTAGTCCGTTAATTAAAATATGACCACCTGTTTCTTTGGCTTTTTTAATGAATTCTATATGATCTTCAATCTCATTTGGTGTGTTGGACATCATTGTTCTACCGAAATATATTAATCTTTTATATGTACCTGCAGGGATAAACCCTCTGTCTTCAAAAATTGATACAACTTTTGAGTTTTCTTTGTGCTGTATAATTGATTCTTTTAAACTGTTTTCGCTAATGGTAAACGTATCAATTTCCCATTTGCCGGATTTGCCGTCTGGTATATCTATATTTATTATCATTTTCTTTAATCTTTATTTATTTATTTATATTCGAATAACGAGTCATTTTTTAGAAGTTGATCTATCTCTAATTTGTTTAAATATGTCCTCATAACTCCTCCTTGAGAATTCACATTCCTTTACACATACTGTGCATCCTTGTTGAGTAACAAATACCGGGAGACATTTTTCCCTTATGAGGTGTGTCCTTCGTCCAGACTTATGGATGATTGGATGTTTACGGAGGGCGTTTGCCGGACAAGTTCGAACACATCTACCACATTTACTACAGAAATCCTGAATCCAGGAATGCGGATTGTTTTTGGAAACAGGAAGGTTTTCAATACTCGTAAATATGGCAGCAATTCTCTGCCTGGGACCAAACTGTTGTGTTATAAGGAGTCCATGTCTTCCCATACACCCCAAGCCGGCAGCATCAGCTAAAGGAGGATAAAGAACAAGTCCACCGAGAGGGTGTCCTGCCTGTGCGCCATAGCCCTGTTGTCTGAGCCTATCAGTTAGGGTGTTAGCGATTCTGCCCAAAGAATCATAGGTTTCAAAAACCATCTTAAATGTGGCAATACTGGGTGCTTTGTCTATTTTGTCTTTATCCATCTCCATCAACAGAACGATTGCTTTGTCATAAAGGACAGCCCGCTCTTTGAAAATCAGCTCACGGGGAAGTTGCACATAGCCAATAGCACCGATACCCATTGATTTTGCGTAGTTCTCAAAATCATATAGTGTCTGTGAGTCGATTATGGATTTAGGTTCACAGGGGTTTTTACCCAATGACTTAATGGCCTTTAGTCCATGGCGTACTGCTGATTTTAGGTTTAGGCCAACATAGAAGATGTTTTTGAGGCTGAATGGTATTTCTTCACCCAAAGGGATCTTTTCAGGGTCAGGCCAGGTTTTCTCTGGTGACTCTGCTGTGGGTTTATAACTGCCAGGAACCCTTGTTAAAGAACGCTCCAGGTCAAACCAGCGTGTAATCTTACGCCGAATTAACCTCAATATGATTTTATCAATCAAATTCATCTAGTGTCCTTAAAAACAGGTTTATCGTGATGTTGTAGAAACTGAATCTAATATACTGCTGATATGTTTTTAATAAAGACTTTAAAGGTAACATTGTAATGGTTAATATTTTTTCAGAATGTAGATAATACGAAGAAAGGGGAAAGGGAGGGGATTTAGAATTGTTAATTGAGAATTTAGAAAATATGTAGAAAGAGAAGAGTGGACTAGCCACTAATTACCCGAACAAGACGCACGATACAGCGAAAGTCACGAAGAGCACCAGACTTCGCCTCGGTATAGCGAAAATTCTTAAGCTCTTGAAACAAAAGCTTAAGAAGGTCTAGCTAAAGGGAATGAACTTATATACACCATCAACCACTATTCACGGCGTAACGCAGTGAATGGATCAATCAACATTTATCTACCTAGCTTTAGCGTAGGATAAACTAACAGCCATCACCTTTTTAGGTGTCTGCATATATCAAGGACATTTATGAATGAAGGCATGATAATCTATTGCATTCTTAATAGAATTCGACTATAATGTATTTAGATTGAAACAATTACTAATTGCTTAATTTTAAACTCTCTATATGAAAACCATTGGAAATATAATACTTGTAGATGATAGTATGACCCAGCTTAAAATGCTGGAAATGATTTTGAGTGGAGAAAACTTCAATATAAAATGCTTCACTAATGGTCCCAGTACAGTTGAATATCTAAAAGTTATGGAAAGCGATTTATCTACTGTTATTATTACAGATATGAACATGCCTGAAATGAACGGTCTGGAACTAACAGAAAAGATAACGGAGGAATTTGACAAAACTAAATTTGCGGTAATTGCATTTACTGAATTTGGTGATGATTTTACATTAAAGGAAGTGTTTGACAAAGGTGCTACGGATTTTATCTTAAAACCTGCCAAAAAAGTTGAAATTCTACCTAGAGTCAGAAATATTCTAACTGCCCTGGATAATGTCAGAAAGCTAAAGGAAAAAGAACAAAGGCTCAATGACATTTTATTCAACGTACAAACCGGAATTGTAATCATTGATGCCCAATCACATAAAATAGCTGATGTAAATCCGATGGCAGCTCAAATGATAGGATTGAGAAAAGAACAGATTATAGGTAACATCTGTCATAAATTTATATGCCCGGCAGAATATGGAAAATGTCCTATAACTGACTTAAAGGAGACCATTTCACAGGGAGAAAAGATATTAGTAAACTTTGAAGGTACAGAAATCCCAATTCTTAAAACTGCTACCACAACAATAATTGGCGGCAAAACACATATAATAGAGAGTTTTGTTGATATCTCTCAAATGAAAAAACTTCAGGAGGAGCTTAGAAACCTTGCTATTAGAGATCCTTTAACGAATCTTTATAACAGAAGACATTTTTATAAACTTACAGAAACAGAAATTGAAAGAGCACAGCGAGCAGACAGACCTCTATCATTTATAATGATAGACCTCGATCATTTTAAAAAAGTAAATGATACTTATGGTCATCCCGATGGCGATGAAGTCTTAAAAGAGCTAGCA
>CAZGAI010000402.1:0-3931 GCA_964523175.1 uncultured Victivallales bacterium
ACTATTAACTATTAACTATTAACTATTAACTATTAACTATTAACTATTAACTATTTACAATATATTTCGGTTCCCCGAAATATGAGTTATAAGAATTGAAGTTACAAATTTTGCTATTGAATACAAACTTGAATCCATGAGATAATTTTCATTTCTGAAAATTATCTCATGGATTCAGGATATTGTTACTGCTCAGCAGTATTATTCTAATAAAAAGATTTATTTAGATAAATATCAGCAATAGGCTGAAGGACATTAACGGACTGCTTAAGCATAGTTGATATATAAGATCGTATTCCACATAGGCGATGCAAAAGGATCACGCTGATGATAAAAGGCACTTTATGATTTTCTGATAACTCCTTCATAATTAATGTTGTATGTTAATTTTAATTTTCTCTAGTTTATCGCCTTCTCTTCTTTCATTTAAAATTCTCAAAACATATCTTGACGCATTCTCTGGAAGAATCGTTGGTCTTGGGTTAATCTCCCAATCAGTAGTATTATAATCATATTTTTGCAGATATTTCATTAGTAAAGGCTTAAAAAATACTATATCTTCTTCTGTAAACCAATTTCTCCAACTCCCGCTACTTTTACTCCTTACAACTCTACTAAATTTACTATCAACCTCATTCTCTTTAACTAGTTTAAAACCCAAAAAATCTTCTAGGTGAGATATTTCTCCTGTTATTAGATCTTCGTACTTTACGATAAAATAATCCTTATATTTTTCTCGAAAATCAACGGTATTGGATATCATCCCCCTTAAAAGGTACAAAAACATATTGACCCCTTTATCATTTACAAGATACTTTCCTAATTCCCGCACTGAGACACTATTTGGTTGCTTTTCTTTTTTTATTATAAGGTTTATCCATTCTAATATTATCTTGTTGCTCTTATCATGAATCCAATGATAGCCACCACCGTACAAAAGTGTGCTGATAGCTATATCACGAGGATCTCTGACAAGTAGTATTTTTTTATCAAAACCGTTATACGTATCAATATATTTTTCATCAAAATTACAAAATATTTTTGCTACTACTCCAATAAAGTTATCGAAAATACGAGGTTGGTACTTTTTAACTTCAATTGTACCTCTACATAATCTGGGCATTGAATTTTTTACTTTGAAATACAACGCTGTTGTTCCAGATTTACCCGCACCAGCAATAACTATTTTTGGGTTTTTTATTTTCATAATTTGTACTTTCTTCTTTTAGTAAATCTGCTTTTTCTTTCAAATTTAAAATCAAACATTTCAATATCATTTTTAAATAGATCCTGAACAATCTGTTGCGTCTCTTCACTATAATAGCTACTATAATGGGTATGTTTGGTTTTATTTTTAACGGACAAAACGAGTTCCGAAAGGCCAAGCTTTTTGCATATTATTTTAAAATCCGTTTCCAGATTTTCAAGACGGCCTATATAATCGACTAAGATATTACCGTTTTCATCAGTAATGTATTCATATTGCTCTTGGGCAATAAAGGAATCTAAATTTTTAAGGTATTTATCAAAAGAGACATCTTCTTTCTTATTAGCATTAAACAATAGTTCTAAATCTTTTTTAAAAAGATACTGAGATAGCATCCTTTCCCAAGGATTTCGTATGATTGCAAATTTAAAGTAATTATTAAAAATTTCAGGAGCTACAATTTTATTTATCTCATTCGCGGTTAAATGCTGCAGTACAGGACTTTTAAAGCCATAAGATTTAAGATCTTCAGATGAAATCCATCCATACAGTTTATCTCTATCTTCGGCAGGAAAGACTCCAGCGATATTCATATCCAGGGCATGCTCAATTGAAGTTCCACCATTTTTTGGGATATGAACAAATATACATTTATGTTTATGCGATATAGGCATAATTGACTCCGAATTAAATAATAATTATTAATAACTCTATAATTGATAGACATTTAACTATATAAGAAACTGTACTCTCAGAAATAACTACCATATATAAATCAGAAACCGGATTAGAATTATTTACATGCACATATAGCAAATGCTGGACCGTTGGCGTGATTTGACTGTTCACAGTTAATTTTTGTACAATAAATCTATACTGTTTTAAGGCTTTTATATGCTATCTCTTGTTAACCATTAGCTTATTGATTTAGGTCCACCACAAAAACCAGGTATAATTTATTATTATAAGATTGAGTAGCGTATTCATACTTTTTTCATATTAAATGTAACACAATGAAATTTTATTTATTTATTAACTCCCAGTTTTCCCAAATAAAAATTTGCTGAAAGGTGATCTGGTGTGTTTTTGATAGTTTGCGTTGTAACTTTTTCATTATTTTTTTAGCATTAGGAATAGCATCTTCATGAAACTGTACCTGAATATTTTTTATCATATTAATTTTTCCAGTTTCAATTAGATGCTCAAGTAGTTCGTATTCAGCACCCTCAATATTGATTTTTATTAAATCAATTGTTTTATTCGGATATTCACTATCAATCCACTCAGAAGCTTTCTTTAGTTGTATTGGGATTTTACCTGAAGAATATGGATTATAGAATAATGATGAGCCACGTTCTGCAATATAAAGCTCCTCTTTTCTATCATTGCCAGCTAGTCCGAATTGATGTATATAAATCTTTTTATTATCCTTTATTGATTTATTGATTTTTTTACAATATTCTGGAATAACCTCAAAAATATGACAAGTACAACCATATTTTTCATTCATATCAATTGAAAATTGACCATAAAATCCTCCAAGATCTAATAGTATTGAATCCTTATTCAGATCAGGATAATCTTGTCTAAGCCTAACATCATTCTTTTGGGATTGCCATTTTTTCACACGTTCATTATGAATATCAGGATCAAATTTCTGATTTGGGAATGGACTAATCCACTTTTTAAACCCCATACAGGTTAAAAAATATTTTATTTGTTTCTTTATTTGTTTCTTTATCTTCTGCATATTATTTCCCTCAATATTTTATAGTTGTTTTGTTAAGGTATTGTGTATTGTAAAGAATAAAATTTTATATAGGTTTATCAGGAAACTTTATGAACGTTTAGTGTCTTTCTTTGAAAATCATTAACCATACGAGTAGCAAGGTCTGTAAAAAAATGGTTTTTGTTTACTTAATTTCGCTTTTATTTCAAACATTATTCTTGTGTTTAATAATAGAAAAAACGGAATCTTTTATTTTAAAATATTTCATCATAAAATTATAATAAAATGAATCCCTAAAATAATTACTCTCCATTGGAAAAATTTCACAGTCGATATTAATAGAAAAGATCTTTGCCTTAAATTTTAAAATAATTTTAGGATTTTGAGTATAAAAATATAATAATAAAGGATTTCTGTTTTGAATACTGCCATTAGTTGATATTTTGTTTAAGTCGTAAGAATAAAAATTTTGATGTGAATCTTTGTAGCTTATACTATGTAACTTTATAATAACGGGTTTTTCCATTGGAACCCAAGAATATTTTCCAGCTGAACTACATATTTCGTTATTCTCAATATCAAAGCATATATTAACAGGTTTATTTCTTTGTGATATGGAAATATTTTTTAATTCTAGAATATTCTTTTCATGCTTTATTTCTGGGGGAAAATATAAAAATGAATCAAATACGATCCTATCGAAATTTCTTAAATATTTGATTTTTTTTTCCATGAGTTTTATCCTATAAAAATCATCTTTAGAGAAAAATTCTAACAAACAGTCAATCGTTTTTAATACAGAAATTGTATTTTCCATAGTATTTCTAGAACTAAATATACTTTCATTGTGAACTCTGTATACAGCCATACTTTCTTCTATTTTTTTTATTTTGCCATATTGAGAGTTAAATATATGCAAAGCATAATCTCCTAAAGGGGATTTATACAAAATATCAGGGATCTTCCCTTCTTTAAAATTATTTTTAAATACACAT
>CAZGAI010000403.1:0-3930 GCA_964523175.1 uncultured Victivallales bacterium
CATTTAAAGCTAAAATCGCAAGCTAAAAGTTAAGATCTTTACCGACGAAAGTATATAGTCTGTTTCTACCAAAAAAAACAAATTTTTACTTACTTTAATGGAATTATACATTGAATCAGTTAGAATTTACAGCCATTGAAGGAAGAAAACTTACAGCATCTTTTGAAGGCGAACGTATGAGCTGCGACTTTGAGGGCATACTACTTGGAGAAATAGAACAGGGTATTGGGAGCCATCGACAAGATAGTTTCTTCTAGAATCAGGCATACATTACATCATTTGAAGAGGCTTCTGTAAAGTACCTTTATGAAATTGTATATTGCGGAAGAGGAAGAGCAGAATTAATGATAAAGGACCATAAGAATGCATTGAAATCAGACAGAAGCAGTTGTATCTCAGCAGTAGCTAATCAATTCAGGTTGTATATTCATTCGGCAGCTTATGTTTTAATGCATAATCTTAGAAAAACTGCCCTCAGAGGAACTGAGTTAGAAAAAGCACAGTTTGATGCAATAGGCTAAAGATTCTGAAACTGGCAGTCAGAGTAAAAGTCATAAAAAAAATTCACTGCTTTCTCCAGAAAGATTACAGATATGCAAACTTATATTCTGATATTTACAGTACAATATCAGAGAATAATCCAACCTTATTAGTTAGACGGGTAAATCTGTGGTGACACTATTCACTTCAATGATAGCTAAGCTGCACTGTGAAGTAACGTTACTGCTCGATTATAATCAATTGTTCAATGTTTATTATATATTACTTTCAATATTATTCTGAAGTTTGCAGGCTTTTAATGCATTCTGCATAAGCATAGCAATTGTCATGGGGCCAACGCCGCCTGGAACTGGTGTTATTAATGAAGCTTTTTCTTTGACTTCATTATATGCTACATCACCAACAAGTCTGTATCCTTTTTTAGCGGTAGGATCTTCAACTCTGTTTATACCTACATCAATCACAACCGCACCTTCTTTGATCATATCAGCAGTAACAAATTCCGGTTTACCTATAGCTGCTATAACAATATCTGCCTGCGACGCAAGTTCCGGAATATTTTTAGTTCTTGAATGACACACAGTAATAGTTGCATTTGCTCCTTTTGCTTTTTGAACAAGAAGAGACATCATCGGTTTTCCAACAATATTAGAGCGGCCAATTATAACTGCGTGCTTGCCACTTGGATCTACGTTACTGTATTCAAGGAGTTTCATTATACCATATGGGGTACATGGATAGAACCCATCTGTTTTACCTATAAGCATTTTTCCGACATTTACAGGATGAAAACAATCTACATCTTTTGCAGGATCAATTGCATCAATTACTTTGTCTTCGTCAATTTGCGGAGGAGGAGGTGATTGTACTAAAATACCGTTAACTTTAGGATCTTTATTCAGTTTATCTATTAACGCAAGCACTTCTTCCATTGTTGCATCTTTATCCAAAACGATTTTTTCCGAATAAAAACCAAGTTCTTTAGATTTCTTTTCTTTCATATTTACATAAACTTGAGAAGCAGGATCTTCCCCAATAAGCACCACTACTAAACCCGGCTGTAAGTTATGTTTTTCCATTAATTCTTTTGCGGCCAGAGCTGTTTCTTTATGAATTATTTTAGAAATACGTTTACCGCTAATATCTTTTTCGGATAACATAACGACCTCCCTATTTTATTAGATTGTTTAGAAAACGTTTATAGTATAAATTAACCATTTTGTTCATAATTTACAATTATTCAATTTGTTTGTTTAAAAAAATATTTTAAAAAGACTTGCAAGATAGTTTTTACAGACTAAATTTATTATTCTTAATTGATGGCGGCTTAGCTCAGTTGGTTAGAGCACTGGAATCATAATCCAGGTGTCCGGGGTTCGAGTCCCTGAGCCGCTACCAATCTTCATTTTTTACCCTCATTTAGCCTCAGAATAGTAGTTTTGCTTAACTTTGAAATACCCTGTTTTACCACCTTTTACGGTATAAAAGGGAAGCAGGCTTTTTTAGTCCCTCCCTCAAAGGCAGAAATAAGTTATATAATTCTTATTTTTCTTGTTTTAGCATAAATAAATAACTACTTGACTTTGATTTACTAAGTTTAACGATAGTTTACAGAAGATTAATGTGAGAAATATATTTTAGTTCATAAATCAATTTTAAGCGATTTATATTTTAATCTATATTACAAACATAGTAAAAGTCAAAAAGTCTTCTCTACGGCGCTCTATTGAAGCCTGTTTTTCACAAATTTAAAAATTCATCTTAAAAACAAATGAACTCTTAAATCTCGATTTTGATGCAGGTAAACACTGGTTCTGATTTCTCCAGGTGCTACGAATAATGGATAGTAAGGTATTTATACAGCCGTTTTTTAGATAGAATGAATACCAATGATAATTCTACTTTTATAGAAGGTTTTGAATATTATAATTATTAAATCCAAACCAATAATATTATTTGTTACTAAGGGGCGTTGTACTCTTCTCTCTTATATTTTAAATATATATAAAAAAAGCTCTATATAGCTCGTAAATAATTGATTTATATCACTAAATAGGTATTTAAAACTTTATAAATAAGGTAGTTAACAAATAAAAATACTCTTGTAGCTTAAATGGCTAATTTCTTACATCTTTTAGTTATTTAAAGTCTTTGTAATCTACTTTTGAATCCATAATTAACTGTTTACTATTTGTTTTATGCACACAGACCCTGTTCAATTAATGATGAAAATAACCCTCCAGAACAAAGAGGCGAACAGGGAACAAACTGGAAAAATCCTCGAGGCCCTGCAGGAGGTTCAGGTGCAAGCCCTAATCAAAAGGGTAGACAATAACAGCAGGCGCGTCAGCAATAAATCCGGTGGTGGACAAAGAAATTCAGGGAGTAGAAAAAAATAATTAATTTAAAATAATATTTTCTAAAGGGCCTACAAAAAAAGTAGGCTCTTTATTTGTAATAGTAAAGATTGGCAATAAATTTTTTCTATTTTGATTTACCAAGACTTTCCATTGACTTAACTTATTTACCAGTCAAAGCTCGAACTGATTCTTTAAATGAAATGTCTTTGTCTCTCCTTAGAGTTAAGAAGCATATAGAGAAGTATTTCAATAATACTTCTGTTCATGTTAATATGCTGAAGGATAGGAGTTTTATAAGTAAACTAAATGTTCAGAGAAATGGAGTAAGCATAAAAATAGAACCTAATCCTATAATGCGAGGTTCTATTTACGAAACAAATATTGTAGAACCAAACTGCAAAATAAAAAACGAATTCTTAAAAAATTTATTTGAGAAAATGCCCATCCCCCTACCGTGATAATATATAATACTAAGTATTTTATGTTGTATGCTTTGTATCATTATTTTATTCATTATTATGTAAGAAAATATATACTGTTTTTCTTACAGAATAAGCCTAATTTTTAATGCTATTATTAAAATAATTCACATCTACAACTTTTATGCATATATATGGTCTGAATTGGTTCTAAGTTTCCAAATCAAGAATAAAGTTTTTCACTAAAAATACCATCCAAAAATCCTAGCAAAAACTGAATAATACTTTGGCCTTTTAGTCCTGGAATCAACTTGCGGGAGTTTTGTTTGTACAAATTTTCCTTCACAGTGTTTTATTATACAATGGGATTGTCTCAACTTCATTAGCTTTGAATTGGGAAGGGAGGACAAGTAATAGCAACTAAAAGAAAGATAGTACAACCTTAGTACATACTCAGCGCAACTATAAACTAAAGCCAATAGTTTGGTAATGTGATACTTATATAGTATATGACCTTCAGGCCGAAAATTTGAAACACTAGACTTTTATTGATCCATCTTATTGAATACAAAAGTCACATGTTATAGGTAATCAAGGAAATAAAAATGGTAGCGGGGCCAGGAATCGAACCTGGGACCTTCAGGTTATGA
>CAZGAI010000404.1:0-3929 GCA_964523175.1 uncultured Victivallales bacterium
TTCAGAAGTGTTTGAAATTAATGAAGCATTAATTGTTGGCACATTGCAGCATAATCAAAAACTGAGCTATAGCACTCGCTTGAATAGATTAAAAGAACCTGTTAGAGATAGAGTGGAATATTTAGTAGAGGAATAATTTAGGTCATGAGTATTCACGAAACACACGAAAATTACGAGAAACTGCCAACAAACGAAGTTTTCTCTGATGTTAAGATCAAAATACCAAATAGTGTACAGCTTTTTGATCGTGTTGTTTCGATATTAGAACAGGCGCGCAATAACGTCGTTAAGGTAGTAAACAGCAATATGATTATTGCATACTGGCTGATTGGACGTGAAATTGTACAGGAAATTCTAAAGGGTGAAGAAAAAAGATTATATATCGTTAACTGATATTGCTAAGACAAAAGATAATAACTCCAGAGCTGCCGATATAATTAAAAACTGGATACGTAATAGAGGTACTATTGAATTTATTGGAACGTGGGAACAATTGCACAACCATGATTTTAAAGTGGTCGAATTCGACCACTTTAGAATGAATGCCGGTCTTACAAATTTTGTACTCAGTCCAGGCAAATGAAAATTTTATTGCAGAATAATTCTGCTAAGATGTTGAAAAATGACAGCGGAGGTGATCTCAATGGGGAATAAAAAATTAATCAGAAATAGTACAGCCGAGTTTTTGATATTTACTGCACAAGATGGTAAAAACAGCATTGAAGCTCGGTATGAAGATGAAACTATTTGGCTGACCCAAAAACTAATGGCTCATTTATTTGATGTTTCTGTCCCTACAATAAATGAACATTTAAAATAGCCTCTTCACCATTATTTGTGGGTTGCCTTATGTGTATTTAGCCTCATTGTTTTTATGTATCCAAATAATAATGAGCTAAAATTCATTGTAAATCACCAAAAATCATGCTTAAAATTTGCTTCTGGCAGGTTTCATAGTTGATGATATAAAGCTGTTTCCATTACTTCAAATGACCTAAAACAAAATGCTTTTACTATATTATTTAAATTCAAACTGACAAGTTCCTTTAGTTTTCCTTTTTGAGATTTTGTTAAGTTGAATACTCGCTTAAGAAAACACCAGCGTGAATTTTTAAGAATTCCTTGAGAACCTGCAAATACGCCTTCCACATATCAGTGCAGACAACTTTAATATTTTATCTAAATTTACGATCTAAATTCCACATATCTGCAAAATGTTTTCATCCATTCAAAACAAAATATTTTTAATTTTACTCTCAGATTCATTCGGCTGTCTATTACTCCTATTTTCAACTGGAAGTGTCCAATACGTGCCCTTATTTTACATAATATAGCGATCAACATCGACAAATTGTAAATATAGAGGATATATTTGTTTAATTGCTTGAATGATACATCTTATTGAATAAGTTAATGAGTTCTAATTTTTTATATGGTATTTAAGGATCAGCGAGAATGAACAATTCATCGGAAGATAAAAATAAAGACTTTAAAAAGCAAGTTGTGAAAACTCATGACCATGGAATAACTCATGACTGGAAAATGTCTCCCGATGACTATGAATCTGCATTACATGAACTCCACAATTACCAAATTGAATTGGAATTACAGAATGATGAACTGCGAAAAGCTCAGCAGGAATTAGCAGAAGTGCGTGATCAATATGCGAATCTTTATGAGTTTGCTCCTGTTGGCTACATTGTCCTGGATCCAATAAATATAATTACCGATACAAACATCACTATATGCAAGATGCTGGGAGCTAATAGACTATCCTTATACAACAAGGATATTTTTGATATAATTTCCCCGGACAGTAAAGATATATTTTACTTGACTATCCGCAAAATATTTGACTTTAAATCCAAACAAGAGTGTGAAGTAAAATTATTAAAAAAAGACAAAAATGAATTTCATGCAAAACTGGAGTGTGCGCCTCAAGAGGACTCAAAAGGAAATATTTCCGGAATTCGAGTAGTTGTCATCGACATTACCGAACTCAAGAAAAAAGAGGCGGAACTAAAGCAGTCCAAAGAACAGAAGAAAGTAATATTTGAAACTGTTCCAACATCAATAATAATACTTGATAAAAATGGAAAAATTACAGATGTCACTCCATATCTTGTAACTCATCATGGAAAAGGTAAAACAACAAAAAAAGACTACATTGGAAAAGATATAACTACACATCCAAGTATTGTCAATGCCGGCTTATCAGATACATATAAAAAACTACTTGAAGGAGTCCCGTTCTACAAGAAAGACGTGTATTTCCCAGTTACATCAGGCACCTTAGATGGTTATTTTAACGTTAAAGGTGAACCTCTTTTTAAAGGCCAGGAGATAGTTGGCGCTGTAACGACACATGAGGACATCACGGAACGCAAGAAGGCGGAAAAAATTCTTGCAAAAGAAACATACTACCTTTGTGAACGTATTAAAGAACATGACTGCCGTAACAAAATTTCAATACTTATTGAAACACCTGGAATTACTCTCAATGAAATTTATCAGGGAGCAGTTGACCTGATCCCTCCAGCGTGGCAGTATCCCAGTATAACTGCTGCACGACTGTCGATAAATGAAGAAACATTTGAGACCGCTGATTTCTCCGAATCGCAGTGGAAGCTAAAAGCCGACATCGTTGTTAATGCAAAGAAACTCGGAACACTTCAGGTTTTCTATACTGAAGAAAAAACAGAAGAGGACATAGGACCTTTTCATAACGAGGAGAAATACTTATTAAATGTTATAGCTGAACGCCTTGGAAGAATCACTGAACGTAATAAAATAGAACAGAAACTTCTTTATAGCGAAGCACAGAAAAAAGCTATACTTGACGGTATCACAGCTAATATTGCATTTGTTAATGATAAACTTGAAATACTCTGGGCAAATAAAACAGCAGCTGACTCTATTAACATGAAAGTAGAAAATATGCTTGGACAAAAGTGTTACAAACTCTGGGCAAACTCTGATAAGCCATGTAATAACTGTACAAGCCTTAAAGTTCTTCAGACTGGAAAATCAGAGCACACTCTCATGCTTTCTCCTGACGGAAAAGTTTGGGATGAACGAGGGGAACCTGTGTTTGATCCCGATGGCAAACTAATGGGGGTTGTAGAGATAGCACAGGATATCACTGAAAAAGTTAAAATGGATCAAGATATCAAAGATGCCAATAAAAAACTAGAAAAGCTTGCTTTTATCGATTCGCTTACTGGATTAATCAATCGAAAACCATTTATTGATTTGCTGGATAAAAATATAAGCCGAGCTAAAAGAGAAAAACAAAAAATTGCAGTACTTTATATGGATCTTGAGAATTTTAAAAAAGTTAATGATATATACGGTCATGAGATAGGTGATAAATTACTAGTTCAAGCTGCAGAAAAAATAAAAAAACAGATAAGAGATAGTGACTTTGCAGGAAGAATTGGCGGAGATGAATTTGTGCTATGCCTTAACGATATTAAGTCACTTAGCGGAGCAACACGCATTGCTAAGGAAATTAATGATGCTTTTGCTGATAAAATAATAATTCAAAAAATTAAAGTTGACTTGGGGATTAGTATAGGAATAGCCATTTACCCAGAGGATGGCTGGAGTACAAATGATTTGCTTAAAAACAGTGACATGGCCATGTATAAGGCAAAAAAGCATCACAAAAATAGTTTTCATGTTTATAATGCCAAGCTTCAAAAAGAGCTGTTTTTTAATTATGCATTAGAGAACGCCTTACAAAACAATGAATATAAAATGCGTTACCAGACAATTGTAGACAGAAACCAGAAACCTTTTTGTGCAGAGGCACTATTAAGATGGGAAAGCCCTGAATTTGGAACTATTCTGCCTATGAATTTTATTCCCCGTATTGAGACAAATAGATCTATAGTAGAAGTTGGTGAATGGGGTTTTAAGGAAGTCTG
>CAZGAI010000405.1:0-3919 GCA_964523175.1 uncultured Victivallales bacterium
GATTTTATGTCCGGGAACTTATGCATATTATTTTATTAGAATATTATTAACATTTTCATCCTGAAGAACGATATTATCGTGCACATTATCTTCACTTTCCATTTCATCTACATATTCAGTAGCACGTCTGTAGTCTTCGATCATTTCTTCAAGTCTTGTTGATCTGTTAACGATAGTACCTGATACCATAAGCAGTAATTCAGTTCTTTCTTTTTGTACATCGTTATCACCGATAAGTTCTCCAATTATAGGAATATTTCCGATAAGTGGAATAGTCGACTGGGTTTTAATTGACTGATTCTGTATTAATCCACCAATTAGTATTGCTGTTTTATCCGGAAAAGAAAGTGTAGTTACAAGCTGTCGCATTCTTATATTAGGGGCTTCAGGTGTAACCTTATTGGCCACACGTGATGAAATGGTTTGATCAAGGTCTACTGTGATTAAACCACCTTTTGTTACATGAGGAGTTATTTTTAGTATTATACCTGTGTTTTTATACTGGTAAGTTCTTTGGACTGCATTACTCCCTGGTTGTATAGAAGCTGTATTTGTAATGTCGCCTGTCAGTAACGGAACTTCCTCCCCAACCGATACTAATGCTTCTGTATGGCTTTCTACTAATATTTGAGGGCGTGCCAGCAATTTTGTGTTACCTTTTTGCGCAAGGGCTTTAACAAAGACAGTTGTATCTCCTCCTTGAATCATATACGAAAAACCTTTACCTGCTGGTACCTCGGGTGCACTTGGATAGCTTGTTCCAATTGTACCTCCTTTGCCCATATCCTGTGAAAATTGCATTCCAAAATTAGTGCTTGATGTTAGCTTTATTTCTGCTATGACAATTTGCAGCAGAACCTGTGAAGGAACAGTATCTATTCTTTTCAGTAATGCTTTTATCATAGCAAATGTGCGTGGGGTTGTTCTGAATAATAATCTATTATTGACAGCATCCGCGAAGATTTTAACCGGAACGTCAAATACGCTTACTGGAACTGCTTCGTTTCCGCTCGCACCCCATTGTTTTGCAGATGTTTTTGTGCTGGGAAACGCTGAAACCATCATGCCGCCTGAACTCGAACTACTCCCTGAATTTAAACTATTACTGGTTGAGGATGTACTTGAAGTGGTTGGTTTAAGTGTATCACCTTCAACTGTAAACATCATCGATAAAGCTTTTACAAGCTCTTCGGCTTTAGCGTTAGTGATATCATAGACATAGATCTGTTCCTGTTCTCCAACATCTGACCTATCCAGTATATTTACCCATTTTTTTAATTCAGTCAGAGCTTCCTTATTTGCCGCTGAGGCAATAATTAACTGCAGTCGGTCTATAGGCTGCAGCTCTATAGCGCCGGGTTCATCTGACGTTACATCTACTGAAACAGGAAAACCCAGAACAGGTAGAATAGAGAGTAGTTCATCAACTGCTTTTGTGGCTGGAATATTTACACATTTAATAATTGTCTGGGGCCAGTGGAATTTATTTTTAATATCAAGTTCTTTTACCAGTGTTCTGATTTTAGGTATGTTTGTGGGTGCCTCTACAACTAATATTGCATTTTGGTTAGCTATGTCCATAGCAATTGCACCCTCTGTCAGGAAGGGTTTTATTTTTTCAAGAATTTCGGTTGATTTAGCATTTTTAATAGGAAAAAGAACTACGCTTACGTTTGCCATAGGGGAATGATCTGAGAGTAGTTGCCTCTCTTTTGCCATTTTATCAAACGGTAGTATATGAACAAGCTGTCCATCTCGAGAACAATATGATCCGGTCAGCCATAGAATCTGTTGAAATAGCTGCCATAAATCTTTTTGGGTCAATTGGGAGTCAATAGACATTGTAACCACGCCGGAAACCTGAGGATCAATGAGATAGTTGAATTTGAGGATCTTTGCGAAAATAGGAACTACATCAGCGATAGGTGCGGCATCGAAAGCAATTGTAACCCGGTTGACAGCACTTGCATTCTTTTCTTTTTGAAGAAAATAGTCATAAAAAGGTTTTTTAGATTTATTAGAAATTTCTTCTATTTTTTTCTGTTGTATAGATTTAATTAACTCTTTTGAAATACTTCCTTTTTTGGGGACACCTAACGATTTTACTGCATTATCGCTGATTCCCCCATCTTTTTCTTCAGATCCGGCATTCTCCTTGCTTGCAGGTTCTTCTTTTTCTAATCGTTCTTTGGAATTATCTTCTTTTTTTTCAGGTTTAGTGGAGGTGCAGGAAGTTACCGTTAATATTAGCAAAGTGAGAATGTATAAAACGATTCTAATAAATTTATTTCTTTTATTGTTCATAAATCCTCTTTATTTCATTTGGATATAAGCAAAATATGAGCGGTTTGAAATTTTATGTTGAGTTTTGTAAATAAGAATGAACAAATACAAACTCATAATAAGAATGGGGGGTTACCTTAAAATAGTTGTTTTTGTTAATAATTCTATCAGTTATTTTAAATATATTAAAGGAATTCACTTTTTAACCTGTTTATAGAGAACAATATTATAATTAATGATTTAAAGATTTTTTTAAAGCTTTATTTCAGGTGATTTGCTCTTTACTGGAGAAATCTTTACTGATGTTTTTGGGTTTTTTTGCAATGACCTGTTTTTGGCTCTTTTTATATCGTTTAGTTTTAGTTTTACTGAGTTAGAAGTAGTTGAAGAAACTCTGCCGTTTGTGCTTCTATCATCAAACTTTAATTTAAGTTGGATCTGTTGGTTTCCTTTGCTTAATGTAACAAGATTTGCCTTTACTTCTTTTAGTGTATAACCATTCGGGAGTCTTTCTTCAACATTAAAGAAACGTTTTCTTTGTTTATTATTAACAGGTGAAAATTTACCTTTTGATTTTGAGGTGTAACGGGAATTTTTATTTTTTAATAAGATAATTGCACCTTTTAATATGGTTGTATTACATATTCCAATTAGCTCCATGTCTGAAGGTTCTTTGGATGATACAGAGCTGGTAATTGAACTATCCAGGTCACCCCTAAGAGGATCAAATAAATTATTTTTCCAAATCTTAGAAGAAGGATTTTTTGATTTACGAGGGTAGAACGTATTGTTTTGGTCTGTAGTGTTAATAGCTTTTAGAAGTGAGGTTGTTCGTTTATGAATCTTACTATCAATAATCACTGGAGTATACACAAGGTTTAAATAAATAAAAAGGAGTATAAAGAAGGCTAATATAATGCATAGTATTAGATAAAACGGTTTCATTTTACTTCTTTCTCCAATAACAATGTTATAATATCTTCATTTTCTATGATGATAAATTTTAAGTTGCCTGTTAAATATATCTTTTTAGGGTTTTTAATATTGTCCGGCCTAAACAGGCATCTTTTCCAATATATTTTAGGGTGAGCATTACTTATTTTATGTGTAAATTGAATTATAGATTCCAGTTTACCAGAGCAACTGATATCAAACTCACCGTTACTGATTCCATTTCCTATTGATGTAATTCGGAGAGTCCCAAGCGTTTTTAAATCTATATTTGATTGCTTAGCGGCTGTTTCGATCTTCTTCTGCATGCTGATATTGGCCTGTCCGTCTCTTCTGGAAATCCAGAATTCTTTGCGTTTTTGAATCAGAGAATGTTTATCTGTTTTGATTATTTTAACTTTAGTCTGTTCCAATTTTAGCTTTTTCTGAAGTCTTTTAATCGTTTGTGTCACAAGAATAATATCACTTCTGTCTACAGTAATACTGTCAAAAATTTCAATGTTTTGAAAAATAATGAAAAGGATCATTAAAAAAATAAGGCCGAAAACAATTGAATGTTTTTTTCTTGACAATATTTTCTGCTTAATTGTACTTAATGAAATATTTTTTATTTTTAAGACCATCTTTTTTATTTCTGATTTCTGATTTCTGATTTCTGATTTCTGATTTCTGATTTCTGATTTCT
>CAZGAI010000406.1:0-3913 GCA_964523175.1 uncultured Victivallales bacterium
CAAATGGCATGCTGTTAAATTTAGATATTATCTTTTTATTGAAACGCCCATGATTCAAATACACTTTGGAGTTCATGGTCAGTTTCATGTATAGATAGCGTAAGTTCAAATTTTGACATTTCTGTTCCAAGTAGTTTCTGTTCAACTTTAAAAGTTGAAAAATCAAAGTTACTTTTCGGGATATTTAACATGTTGAACATTACCTGAAAAAGAGGAGAATGACTTAAGTTTCTTTCAGGCTGTAACTCTTCCACCAGTTTCTCAAATGGGATATCCTGATGTGAATAAGCATCAAGTGCTGTTTTTTTTACTCTTCTCAGCAATGTCTTAAAACCGGGATTCTCTGAAAGATCAGTACGCATAACCAAAGTATTAACAAAAAAACCAATTAAACCCTCAATATCTTCTCTATTTCTATTGGCTATTGGAGCACCAACAACTATATCATCCTGATCAGTATACCTATAAAGGAGCACATTAAATGCAGCAAAAAGTGTCATAAACAGTGTAACACCTTCATTATTGCTAAAAACTTTAAGGGCTTTAGCAAGAGCATTAGGGAAAACAAAGGTTTCCATAGCTCCATTATAAGTCATAACAGCCGGGCGTGGACGGTCTGTTGGCATATCAAGAACTGGTGGAATCCCTGCAAGCTGCTCCTTCCAGTAGGAGATTTGCCTCTTAAGAGTCTCACCCTGGAGCCAATTGCGCTGCCAAGAGGCAAAATCAGCGTATTGTATAGGCAAATCTGGTAATTTTGGATTTTTATCTTCTATATACGCATTGTAACAAATAGATAACTCTTTAAATAAAACTCCTGTAGACCAGCCATCAGATATTATATGATGAATTACAAGAACAAATAAATGTTCTGATTCATTAATGCGAAGAATTAGCGGGCGAATAAGAGGTCCCTTACTCAATTTAAAAGGCTTAAGTGATTCTTTTTTTGCAATACTTAATGCTTCATCTTTTCTAATACTATCAGGTGAATTTTTTAAATCGACATATTTTAATTTAAAGTCAGGACATGAATTAACTAATTGATAAGGTATTCCGTCTTCATCAGAAAAAACAGTGCGTAAGCTTTCGTGTCTTTCAACAAGAAATTTCAAGCTATTCTCAAGTGCTAATCTATTAACTGCACCTGTCAATTTATAGACACTGGAAATATTATAAACACTACTATCAGGATCAAGCACATTAAGAAACCATAAACGTTGCTGTGCAAAAGAAAGTGGAAGGGTTCTATTACGCAAAACCTGAGGAATTGATAAATATTGGGTATCATCATATTGTTTTAAGTTTCTTCCAATATGTTTTGCCATGGATGAAGCAGTAGGAAACTCGAAAAGTACTTGCAGAGGAATCTTCTGCTTAAAAATAACTCTAATCCTGGAAACCGCCTGAGTTGCCAACAGCGAATGACCGCCCAATCTAAAAAAATTATCATTTATTCCAATTTTAGCAATACCAAGTACTTCCTGCCATATCTCACATAGATTTTCTTCTATATGAGAACGAGGGGCAGCATACTTATTACGATCTGCCTTTATCTCGGAAATAGGCAGTGCCCTCCTATCTATTTTACCACTTGTAGTTAACGGCATAACTTCTAAGTGTACAAATGTACTGGGTATCATATAGTCAGGCAGCTTCGTTGAAAGGTATGCGATCAATTCATCCGCAGTGATATCTTGTTTAGAAGTATAATAGCCAACAAGATATTTGTTCTTATTATGTTCTCTACACAGTACTGCACTTTGATTTATTGCATAAAATTCTGAAAGCTGATTCTCAATTTCTCCAAGTTCTACCCTGAAACCACGAAGTTTTATCTGATTATCATTACGTCCAATATATTCCAGATTACCGTCAGGAAGCCATCTGACAATATCACCGGTTTTATATATTCTGAGGTTTCTCCCCTGTGCCTTATCATCATCTGAAACAAAAGGGTTAGAGATAAAACGTTCAGCGGTAAGATCTGCTTTGTTAATATACCCTCTTGCTAAACCTTCTCCACCTATATATAACTCTCCTGATACTCCTATAGGAACTTGGGAAAGGTTACTGATTAAAACATAAAGAGTGTAATTTTGTACAGGTTTACCAATGGGTATAGTCAAACCATATTTTTCAGATACATCATATTGATAATAACTTGCATCAATTGTAGCTTCTGTCGGACCATATAAATTATGAAGTCTGATGTGGGGTAGTTTTTGTAATGTTTTTTCAGCAAGAGCACTACTCAATGCTTCTCCACTGCATATAATATCTGTTATGCTACAGAGTGAACTACTATCCATAACATCAGGCATTGAATATATAAAGCTACTCAGCATTGATGGAACAAAGTGTAATTTTGTAATTCTTTTATTACTAATTAGATCTATAAGGTATTGTGGATCCTTGTGCCCATTTGGCTTTGCAAAAACCTGCTTAGCCCCTGAAATACCAGGAAGCATCAGCTCCCAGACAGAGACATCAAATGAATATGGGGTTTTCTGCAATACATTGTCGTTTTGTCCAAAACTATACTCTTCCTGCATCCAGAGAAGGCGATTGACTAAAGTACGGTGTTCAATCATAACCCCTTTAGGCTCACCGGTTGAACCTGAAGTATAGATAACATAAGCAAGATGAGACGATGTATTTATATGTTCAGGATTGGTTTTAGGTGCATTTTGCAAAATATTTTGCTCAGCATTAATATTTAATAACACTATATCTGTATCCGATAGAAATAACAGATTATTTGAATTATCAGCTGAAGTGATAACAATTTGGCAATTACAGTCAAATATCTTAAATTTCAGCCTGTCATCCGGTTCATCGATATCAAGGGGTAAATATGCAGCACCTGATTTTAGTATGCCAAGAATCCCGATTATCATCTCAGGGCTACGCTCAACATAAATACCAATTAAAATATCACCTTTGAGTTCAGTTTTTCTACATTTCCTATACTCTTTCCTTATTGTGTGTGCCAGTTGGTTTGATCTTTCATTGAGTTCTCTATAAGTCAATGAAAGATTTTCAAAAACAACAGCAATATTATCAGGGATTTTTTCAACCTGTTCCTCAAATAACTGATGAATAGTTTTATCCCTAGGATAATAGGTATTAGTATTGTTCCAATCAACTGGTATCTGTTGCTTTTCAGCAGCAGGTGAGTCTGGAGCTGAGTAAATCATATGGGCAAGGCTCTTAGGGGTTAATTTAATTGATCCAGAATTTTCCTTCCTGTTTTTTTTTCTTGTATTTTTAGTTTTCACTGACTTTTTACCATTCCAAAAGTATTTTCTGTTAGTAAAGAAACATTAACAGATAGTTTTATTAATTTAAATTTATTATTTAAAAAATTTGCTCATGATAAATTATATAAAATATTAATTATTAGTATTTTAAGATTAAATACAGTAGCTAATTGTATGATAACAAAAAGTCAATCTAATCTATTTGATTTCAATGAAATTGCCAGTTTGTGTACCAAGATTATAGAAATTTTTCAAAAAGGCGAAAAGGCTAGTTCCGCTGAAGTAAACATCAAGTTGATAGTTTACCAACTCATCTTTCATTAAATCCTGGACGGGTAAAAGATCTTGCCTGGGGAATTTCTTCAAAATCAAATCCCCTGGCTTCCATTGTTTCCTGCAGCATATCCAGTGTTACTTGAAAAATTTCATGGAGTCTGTCACAAAACTGTTCATTATCATCATCCCTTCCTCTTCTTTCCGAAGATTGCAGCTCTCCAATGGCAAAATTAGCGCACCTTGGAAGTAAATGTACCTCTCTCGCACCAGTCACAATAATTAAATATTCCCGAAATCATCTTTGGATTATCCATAAGTTTTTTCAAATCTTCTTTAGCTATGCTCATTCCTTCTTCGTCAAGTAATACAACCGC
>CAZGAI010000407.1:0-3913 GCA_964523175.1 uncultured Victivallales bacterium
ATTATTTTTATACCAAATGTGTCAGTACCATTGCCGGAACCTCCTGCATATCCCGAGTGGGGTAATATAGTTCCGATTAAATGTTATGGTGTGAAGTCCGGCTATGTGATTACAGGCTCCCAAAACCGATGGGGTGGGGCTATTAACTCTCCTTCAGTACCAAAATTCAGTTATCATATTACAGAAGATTTGAATGGTAATACTATATTAATACAGGATGGAGGTGATTTTAGGTGGCTGCCTAGCAAGCCTAAGTTTCTATCTCAATTATGGTGGAACTCTATGAGAGTGTTAATTAAAATGCCCGCACAGGAATAAATTAATGGACATGCAGGAACATACATCTGGACGGCTTAAACAATTATAGTTATAATTATTGCTGGTAATTTTGATTTTTTGCATTAGTACTAAAATTACATTATACAGTGCTAATGCAAACCTTTTAACTAACAATAAATACTGTCAATATTTCTTATTCGACATCCTATCGGTGCAGGTGGATGCTCCGATAGGGCGTAAGGGGGAAACAAAAGTGGTAGAACTTCGTTCAAAAAACTTGAAAAGGCATAAATAGCCCCTACGGCTGAGATTCATATTTTATCACAAATTTGCCATAAATTCGTCCATATAAATGTATTAGGGATCAAGAATAACATCAACATCCCCTCCGGTGCAATTAAAAGGTTTCAGAGTTTTAGTATTTTCTCAATTTGCGGAATAATTTTCTCCAACCGTTTTGGCATTGCTTCATATTAAGTGAACATGTACTAACTTGTAAAAGCGGCATTTCTACCGCTTACTCTGAACGTAAAAGTCGGGACGCCCAATGCTATTAAGTTAAGCACTTTTTGATTTACAATCTCTTTACTAAAAGAATTTCTTATTTTGAATATTCAATAATCAATTTCCAATTTCTTCATATTCCTCGGAATCAATAAATCCTTTCACCATGTTCGAGCTAACAGGAAGGCGCATACAAAATTTAGCATTATTTATAATATGCTGCTAAAAAATGGAATACGAATAAAAACTCCATGACTCATTTTTATTCTTGCTATTGAAAATGCTACGTTTGTTGGAGCATCTACGCATAAATCATCAGAATTTAATATTGGATTTTATAGATTTTGAGCTAAATTATTTATTAGGTTGGCACAAAAATTGTTTAGTTGGATTCATGCCAAACTATTGTTTTATTACAACTTCTGCATTATCGGTAGCGGCCTTGAACCAAACGGCTTTTTATCTCCATTCTTCATACTGGCTGTTCCAATATTATAATATATCTTCTGTTCTTCTCCGGGTGCGCTATTCCAATGCACTTCTAGAACAGTACCGGATTCATCGGCATCCGTAGCAATAGAATATGCGCCGCTATCCACAGGATTACCTTCAGCAAGATCAAGAGGAGCTGCCGAACCGCTTTTTGAGTTATAAAAAAACGAACCTGTTCCTATAGAGTTATCCAAAGGGCTGTAAATATAATTTATTACAGCTGGATATGCTGTGCACAGTTTATCTACCTGGTTATACGGGGTAAAAAAAGTAACTGCCACATCTCTATAACTGAACAGGCCGCTATCTGTTAGATGATAACTTGGATTCTCAACAAACTGTTTTAAGTCATGCGGGGGTATTGAAGGATCACCGGTATATTTTATAGATTTTATAAAAACATCCTTATTATCAGTCATGCTTAAATAAGAACAGATAATATTAAATTTTTCATCCATTGAAACAGAAGGCGATAATCCGGGTTTTTGATGCAAAATTAACTGATTCAAAAAGGTAAAAACTCCTACGCCGCTAAGTTGCGCAAAATATATGCTGTACCCCCCTTTAAACCCAGTACTCACAACACCATATACACTACCATCAGCTCTAATTAATTTTACAGATAAATTATAAAGATCTTCAGGGCGTAAAAAAGGAATATTGATTTTACCATAACTAACTATTTTAGGAGACGCACTGCCCGGCTTAGAAACGTTAAAAACCTGTTGAAAAGCTACAACGCCGTTACATCCCATAACAACCATCCAAATTCCATCTCCAGAATCTTTGCATAGTGAAACAGTTGTATTATAAAGAGCTACGGTATTATCTGTTGCTACAATAATCTTATGTAATGAAGTAATATTATTGAGTGTTTTTCCTATTTTAAATATTTCAACTACTAATGATGATTTTAGTGACATATCCAACGGTTTACCGGTAGGAGCAGGATCACTATTAACATATGTGATAGCAAAGTATGGAAAACTTAAAGCACAGTCAAGGCTTCTGGAATGCTCTTTAGAGTGGCTTGTTCCCTTAGTTTTAATATAAGATTTATATAAATATTTAATATCCAGTCCCGTATCTTTTCCATGGTAGTCAGAACCGGACGGCTGCTTGACAACACAAAGAGAATATTTAAAGGTATTAGTTTTGTCCTCAGATGTAACTATTATAGCATCAGGAAACAAGTTGGGGCCATCATTATAAATATAGGAGGGAGTAGGCATAACAGCCGGATCTGTTTCCACAGAAGCTCCGTTTTCCTGATCAAATGGAACAAAAGTAAAATCTATATCACCGGAAAGCCCGGAAGGCACAAATGAATAAACGATATTGTCATCACTAATATGACATAAATAAGGAATCTTTCCTCCTACAGAAAAGCTAGCACTTTCAAGCATAGCCCTATCGTGGTTTGGATCCGGATTCGGTGGTAACGGAATAAGAGTTATGCTATATTTTTTTATCGGAGTTCTTGTATCACGCCTAATGTATTTACCTTTAACAGAAATCAAGACATCATTTGGCTTTTTGTATATTGTTATATCTTTTTTTATTTGTTTGCCATTAATTATTATATTTTCTTCCGGTTCAATATAATAATCTGTTTCATCAGATAACCGGCCGGTCAATGTCCCGATAGCAACAAACGGTACATGTATTGTCCCTGACAAAAGTGAATTGTTTATATCTGTACTGGTAAACGTTTTGCTATCGGCCTCAAATTTTATATCAGTCAGAACTACATCATCCGCAGACAGCATTACTGAAAATATTGTTAAAAAAATAATTGAACACATAATTTTTATCTTCATACTTAAATCCTTATTATTTAGTGATTAACTAGATTATTTCTGAAAAGGGGTAATTCAAAACTTCTTTCCTGTTAGTTTTTTCTTGTTTTTCGAAATGTGCATCTAAATTTCTATTTACAATATAGATTTGGATGATTCATCCCGATTGATAGCTGAAATTCAGCTACAGAATTTGAGTTGAGCGAAAAGCCAGTCAACTGAAAAGATTTGTTGAACAAATTTGCTTTCAGTGACGGTTATTAATAAAACTTCCAATTTGATATACAATTAATCATAATTTCTTATAGGGGTTTGATCCATATAGCGAGCATTTTTAGTGTCGACCAGTTAACACCTTTATTATAATCATATTACACATTTTAAATACTCTTTTTTTAAAGACATCCATTTCTGTAATATATTTATAACCAGAGAGTTATATTTTTTTACAAAGGTGTTAAAGTGAAACCCGAAAAAGTCAAATCCTTTATGGAGCTGCAGCTTCTTTAAAATTTTGTTAATTTTAGTGATATACCTCCTTAGTTTATGTTTGTTATTTATCAGTACAATCCAGTCGACCACAAAACGACAGTGCGTAATAACTGTGAATATCACTTTTGAAGTCATATTTATAATTGTCGATGCTGATTTACAAAATCAACTGCATCCTTTTGAATTATCCAGATATTTTAGAAAGTCTATCGTTGCTTCACCATCTATTGTTTTATATTCTTGCGTAAAGATGGACATACTTTCTAAATCTATTGCTCCTGTCAGATTTACCCTGCTTCTGCCTGCAACTGTAGCTATCATTTTCTCAACACCTTTTCTTATCCAGC
>CAZGAI010000408.1:0-3906 GCA_964523175.1 uncultured Victivallales bacterium
CAGGAATAATTGTCGATGGACATCATGTGACTTATCCTGCAATTGAAATTGCAAAAAAAATTAAAAGAAACAAGCTTTTCCTTGTAACTGATGCCGCTGCTCCGGCCGGTACAGATATGCCGGAATTTATATTCGAGGATACCGTTGTTTATCACAAAGATGGAAAACTGTTAACTGCCGATGGTACTTTAGGTGGCTCTGTTCTTACTATGATTGATGCTGTAAAAAACACTGTTAATAATACCTTTATTGATTTAGAAGAGGCTTTAAAAATGGCTACTGTTTTTCCCGCTGAATCTATAGGGATGGACAATGAAATAGGTTATATAAGAAAAGGCTATATTGCAAACCTTGTTGCTTTTGATGAAAATTATAGCATCTCACATATTTTTAACAAAGGTGAAATTGTTGTATAATAATATACTTAAAACCCCAAACAGCAAATTACAAAAATCTATTTCAGAAAATGTCAAATATCGGTTAATCCTCCATTGAAACAGGTTTACGAATTTACTATTATCGCATTAACTCAGTTTTAGCCATTATTCCACCTGATTAGGCCAATTGCAGCAAAATGAAAAATATATTTGGCATTCAATCTCTAAACAAGACCCCTTCAATTATTATATTAATTGGCCTGCTAAGCGGTATTATCCCTCTATCTTTTTCTCACACATATCCTCTATTTTACACTGTCGTAGCAGCATTAGCAATAAATATTGTCATTGCCGTTCTTACAAACTGGAAAACAGGTGTAAAAACAATATCATGGTGCCTATTAGGTATAATAATTTTTCTTTTTTACAACAGCCAATTTTCAAAAAACTACTCAACTCTGCTGCCTTCAGGAAACTTCGGCGCTCAATTAAGAGCAATTGCAACGGATTCTGAACTTACTGATAACAAAATACACTGGCTGCCTGCACCAAAATATATAAAAATGTCAGTTTTGGCAATTAGGTATTCAAATCAGGATAAATGGATAAAATCTTCAGGGTTAGTCAATGTTTTATTACCATACTCCAATAAAAAAGGACTGCTCTATGGAGAAATACTTGAACTGGACGGTAACTTTATATTACCACAAAATTCTCCACTCCCCGGTAGCTTTGATTATAAAAGATATCTTAAAAGCCAGGGTATTAATAGGTTATTTATAGCTTCAAACTATAAAATTAAAGGCTACGCAGGGTTTCCATTCAATATTTATCGAAAAATTTTCTCATTCCGAAATTTAGCTTTAAGTTACTTGTGTTCCGGAATAAAATCAGAAAGAACAAGTGCTTTTCTTGCCGGCTTCTTTTTCGGATGCAGGCAGGGAATTAGTAAACAAATGAAACAACTATTTTTGCGAAGTGGAACTATTCACATACTTGCAATAAGCGGACTCCATGTTGGGATCCTTGCACTAATTTTGTTATTTATTTTTAAACCTCTACCTATAACTGCTAGATACCTTCTAATCCCCTTTTTTTTGTTCTGTTATGTTTTTTTAACGGGGTTTCGCCCATCTGGACTAAGGGCACTTATAATGATAAGTGTTTTATGTTTTCACAAGGCTTTTTTCTATCCGATCCGCCCTGTCAACTCTATTGCATTTGCCGCGGTTGTAATATTATTATTTAATCCGCTTGCTTTAAATAATACTGGATTCCAGTTTTCATTTATAATTGCTGGTTTTTTGGTTCTTTCATGGGAGCAAACAACAAATTGGTTACGAATAATTAAAGAAAAAAACAGTTGGCTTATTTCAGCAGATTTTACCTTTTTTAAAAAAATAAAATATGCTTTTCGCGAAAAAATCTTACTTCTGACAATTACCAGCATAGTTGCAGGTATTGCCGGCACAGGTTTAATTTTATACTACCAAAGTTTATTTATTCCTTCCATGATATTTTTAAATATTCTAATCCTTCCCTTTCTGCTTCCACTATTTCTTATTGGTTTTATAAAAATATTAGTCTTCGCAATCTTCGGGACTTCTCTATTTTTGATAAATACGTTGCTTGATAGTATAATCTCAATCATTTTCTATATTGCCGACTGGGGAGCTTATTCAGCATTTACTAAGTATTATCCGCAACCTCCGCTTATCATATTAATTTTATTTTATATTTTATTAGCTGGTTTCTTTCTTACTCATAACAAGAAGGCGGTATTGATACTTACCTGCTTCATGGGAGGAATTTTTGTTCTTTGGCTATCGGGTAATATTTTTGGTTCAGGTAAAGTCACAGTAATTCAGGGAACAGGTAGCACCCCTTCAGCAATTATTATTAAACCAAATTCGTATAATCGTCCTATATTAATAAACTGCCCAGAAAGGCTTGGCAGAATTATTGTAGATAAACTTAGAAAAGAAGGCATTAATTCACTGAAAAGTATAATTATAACTAAAGGATCTAAAAAATATAGTGGCGGAATACTATCTCTTTTGTCTCAGGTTCCTACTAAACAGATAATACTTCCTAAAAATATCCATAAAACTAAATTATATAGAGATCTTATAGCATTTTGTTTGAAAAATAACATTGATATCGTTTATCTAGAAGATAAAATAAGCAAACGTAATTTTCGTCCATTGGAGAATAGGATCAAAGTATTAACTAACCGCAACAGCTCTATAAGGGCTGATTATAATACATCCAAGACAATCAGATGGAATAAAACTGAAACTGTAACTCAATTTATATGGAAAGCTTCCCACACGAGTATTGGCATTGAAACAAAAAAAATATATCCTGGACTTAAGAAAATAGTTATCAGTATAAATGGGAAAAATACGGATATTTTTGATATTAAGAACTCAAACTTTTTTCAACTTTTTGAATGCTCTTTACCATTAAACGGGTAAGGTAGTAATTCCTGGAAATCATCTTTGTCAAGCATTTTAGCCAAACATAGACCAATAGTATATACATATCTGATACTATCAGAACTTATTGCACATAAGTAGAGGTGAAATACCGCATGCTTCAAAAGCATTCCCGTAGTCCACACCTCATATTTTTTATTTCCCGCAATTGTTCCAATATTCCAGTTTTTAGGAGATAGTTTATACCCAAAACTATCAAGAAGCACATATCCAGCTCTACGCTGGTAAATAATATTACCTTTCCAGCCATAATAAGAAGCAATAGTCATTGCGATAGAACATAGAATAAAATCAACGCCTGTTTTTGTTTCAAGAACAGAGCCTATGCAATAAAAATCTGCTTCAATTTCTCCCTTTCCTGAACAGACAAAAGCCATAGATTTCATTAATTCTGCTAGTTTTGAAGTAGTTGAAGGTTTAATAATTGCGGCTTTTTCAAGCATCTCTTTCCGTAAACTCCTCAACGTTTCGGTATTATCATTATCATACCATAGCAAATGCAGCTCATTTAATCCCTGCCAAAGCCCGGAATATTCATTATGAAAGCGACGGGACAGCTTATCTCTGTTATTTCTGATTTTAATTATCGCCTGCATTTGATGAACTCGGCGCCTAATCAGCAAATTAGAACTTTCCTGCAATTCACTGATGATGGGGCCTACCTTTTTCCCATAAGATAATAACTCCGACATGGCAGAAGCAGCAATATCATTATTTTCATCTTCAAGAAGATTTACTAATGCTGTAATTTTTTTAATGTTATACTGTTTATTCATAGTTTTCGGATTATTTATTCTTCTTTGGAAATTTACCGGCCAGTCCATCTCTGGCTATATTTTTTGCATCTTCCGGGAAATCCATCCGCATTATCCAGGATAAAAAACCAGGGTTATTTGATGCCAATTCTTTTAATAGAATCCCTTTATTTTTCCCGAATGCAACTATAGCTTCACCGTTATCATCCCATTTAAATTTTCCTGTGCTGTCTATCCATCTAGGATCAGTCGGGTTGCAAAATTCATGAAGTTTAT
>CAZGAI010000409.1:0-3870 GCA_964523175.1 uncultured Victivallales bacterium
ACGTCTACCGGGCATTATTGTAAAAAATGGAACTGTTATTAATGTCAAATTATGGGCACAAGCTGATTATTCAAAAGGAAAGCTAGCTAAAATTAATGAATTTATTCAAATCATGAATGACAAAATCAATACTTATTTTGAAAACAAAAGCGGTAAAATTAAAATAGAACTTCTTTCATCTACAGTTCAGATCAATAAACTGATTAATGAAAAATTTAAATTTATAGGTACTTCAAAATAACCTGAAAGTTACAATCACAGAAAAAAAGAGGGAATTTAACTTGGCCAGAAACTTGGAGGTCTGTAAATAATTCAGCCGAGGTATCGTATATATTAGTTTTTTTTTCATTGTTATTATAAATAAATTTTATCCATACCAATCATCACTGAACGCAATTTGATATATTTATAGGTAAGAATAAGCCATCTTTCTTTTTTGAATTTTGATTGAATTTCCTAGTTTCAGAAGTCTAATTGATCTACAGGCGTAGTCGTTGTGAGGCTAATCTAATTAAAACTTATCTGAGCTTACTCTATTTTTAATTTTAAAATAACATGCCTATTTTTAAAAGTCAAGTGCAATTATATTTTTAATTCTAAATCTCTGCATCAAATGCCTCATTCAAATTTGAATGTAGCAGTTTTATATTAATTTTTTCACTCTTAATATAACACTGTCAACAAGCTAAGCCGATTCTAATATTCTAATTTAACAGCACAGGCTGTTCGTAACTTTCACTATATCCAAAAACTTTATTATTTGAAACACTATCTGGCGGAGATTTAGCAATAAAGTCATTAAAAACCTTCATAAAATGTTCCATATTTGGGATGCCACAGCCTAAATAGTTCCATTTCAGCACCGCAGTAAGGGCAAATAATTGGATCACGCTTAATAGAATCCATAAACCTTTGCCTGTAATTCATTGCTTTTATTATTTTTACAGCTCCGCTTGCAATTCTTCCAATCTTTTTCAGTGCGGTAATTACAATTTTAAAACATCTATTGCTGTATTAACGTTTCCGAACGGTGCGCTAACTTGAACACCCTGAATACGATCCTTTATTGCGGCGATACTTTCTTTGGCTATATTAATACCTACTTGGCGCTGTTCTTCTTTAGTCTTAGCCTTAGACATTCTTTCCATAATTTTGTCAGGAACAACTACACCGGGAACTTCATTTTTCATAAATTCTGCATTTCTATAGCTTGCCAATGGCCAGATTCCGGCAATAACAGGAATTCTATATTCAGAAATTCTATCAAGAAATACAAATAACGAGTTGGTATCAAAAACAGGTTGTGTAATGATAAATTCCGCACCGGCATCTACCTTTTCTTTCGTCCTGCGTATCTCACGCTCAAAATCAATAGCGTTAGGGTCTGCTCCAACACCAATGAGGGCTTCAGTTTTTTTAGCCAGGGCATTTCCACCCAGATCAATCCCTTTATTTAAATTAGACTGTATCTTTACCATTCCAATAGAGTCTGCATCAAAAACGGCTGAAGCATAAGGATAATCTCCAAGCTTTGGAGGATCGCCAGTCACAAAAAGCATGTTTTTTATGTCAGCAGTAGCACAGCCGAGGAGATCTGACTGCATCCCGATTATATTTCTATCTCTGCAGCAGAAATGCAGAATTGTTTCGATCTGGGCTTTGTCCTGTATAAAATGAGAAGTAATAATTGGGGACATGCGTGAACTTGCTCTTGGTCCGTCTGGTATATTTATCGCATCAATGCCGGCTTTACGGCATTGAATTGCTTTTTTTATGGTTCCTGAAAGAACATACCCTCTCGGCGGCACAATTTCGACTGTTTCTATCCATTCACCTTTTGCCAGCTTTGCTCCGAGTTTTGATTTACTCTCTGTAGATACAGGTTCCTGAATAATATCTTCAGATATTTCAATTTTGCTTTGCTTTAAAAAAGTTTTTTTTGTAAGGGGGCGAATACTATTAGCCATATCCCGAATATGCTCAGGACTTGTTCCGCAACACCCTCCTATCCCTCTGACACCCTGATTTAAATATCGGACAGCATAAGTGGTAAAATATTCAGGACTCGTCATATAAATTGTACGATTATCAATATTCCTGGGAGCTCCAACATTAGGTTGTGCTATTATTGGATAATTACATATTGGAATCAATATTTCAAGAGCACTTAACATTCCTTCAGGGCCTACACCGCAATTGAGGCCTATTGCTGTAGGTTTATTATCGGCATCTGCAAATGAATGCAATAATTTTTTCAGAGATTCTCCTTTTGAAGATTCACCTTCTCTGGAAACTGCAAAGCTTAATAAATACGGAATATCTTTTACTTTATTGATGGCTCTTACCGCAAATTCTGCATTTTTAAGAGATGGCATTGTTTCAAACATAATAAAATCTGCCTTAGCATCTTTTAGCGCAGTAATCTGTTCAACAAGCATATCAACAATATCGTCATCTGTAATACCGGTGTTGTACGGAATTTTTCCTATAGGCCCGACTGAGCCGGCCAATAAAGTGTTATCATCTGCACATTTTCTTGCCAACTCGACACTTGCTCTGTTAATCTCATTGACCTTATTGCCAAAACCGAACTTTGAGAGTTTATTTCTGTTGGCCCCAAATGTATTAAGTGTTAACACCTCAGCACCTGCTTCATAGTATTCTTTATGAATCTTAGAAATAATGTTTGGCGCACTCAAAGATAACTCTTCAAAACATGTATTGATAAAAAAATTATTCTTATATATTTCGGTACCTATACCACCGTCAAAAATAAGAACATCTTCATAAAGTCTTTTCTGTAAAATATTTTTCATTATAATTTTCACTTCTCCAAGAATAACTATTTTGATATAAAAGAGATAATCTATAATGGTTCGTTGAAAATGCGAAGAAAAAAAGTTATAATCCGTAAATATAGGTTTAAATCAATAGAGAGAAAAAGATGAGTAACAACTTTATAAAAGCAAGCAGATACAGTCGGTTATTCTGGAACAAATGGAACAGTGATAAAGAAGATATCAGCTATAATGTAGGCATTGCATATGATATTAGCGGCAACTTAGACACCTGCAGGCTTTTAGATGCTTTAAAATCAGTTGTTGAAAGGAATATTGTTTTTAGATCATACTTTATGGAGAATGACCATGGCGAATTGTATCAATACTTTTTATCAACCATTGGAAACTACATTTATTTCAAAAACTTAGAGGTATTAGACAACCCTGAAAAATCGCTTAAACAAATATTCAGAGAAGCATATAATTATAAATTTGACTTAATGAATGGGCCATTAGTTAGATTTTATATTGTAAGACTTTCAGATGTTCACCATATTTTAATATTACGATTTCATCATATACTGATTGACGGCACAGGTGTAATGTTACTTTCTCAGCAGATTGAAAAATTATATAATAATGATAGTTTCGATGTTGAAGATAATTCCAACTTGTTCTTTAATTATTTAGAATACGAAAAAAATATTGCAGAAAAAGATAGAAATAAAAAGGGCTACTCTTATTGGAATGAGGTTTTAGGCGATAATTCTCTTTCAATAAATTTATCTAATAAGACAGTAGCAAAAAAAATAATATCCTCCGATTCAGTTAGTATTCATTGTTTTGAATTAGGCAGAGATGTAACAAATGAAATTGAGAAGTTTTGCCGGGAAAATATTATTTCACCCTCACATTTTTTTATGGCTGTATGGTCTCTTTTATTATCCAGATATACCGGCAAAGATATTATTCCTTTAAGCTTCCCGATCAATATGAGGCCTAAAAAATATAATTCTCTTATTGCATGTCTTGTTAATATGCTGCCGCTAATAGTTTCAATCAATGAAAGCAAAGATTTTTTGTCACTTGT
>CAZGAI010000410.1:0-3868 GCA_964523175.1 uncultured Victivallales bacterium
TATAATAAAAAATCTCTGTTATCAGCTGATAGATAATCCATTTCACCGCCCATTCTATTGAAGGTTTTACAGTATCGGAGGTAATAAGCTGGATTATCCATAGGCGGTTCACCGTCATTATTCCAGTTCCATGTACTTTCGGCAATATCGACAATCAACATATAATGATTATCAATATGTTTACCATTCTGAATTGCGATATTTTGTGACATTGACAAGGATTTTTCAAATATCATTGGAGACATGACTGCTGATCCTACAGAAAGATATACACCTCCTTCTAAATGACTTACCTGATATGCATATGTTAAAAAGTCTCTTTGGGCGGTGCGTCCAATCGCTGCGCAATGATTCATTGGATGTGTATAGATAATATCGTGACCGATCATAGGGTGACTTGTAAAAGGTACTTTTAAGCGATAAGCGGCAGCCTGAACACTATATTCTTTGTAAGGATGCGGGATTGACAATACTCCTGGTTTAAGGTCAAACTTTTCGATAGCTGAAATCAGATCTATTGCTGCAGCAGCATTGTCTGTATTTTTGTCTAGATTATCCATAACAAATAGTTCAAGTTCTTCTGTTGTGGGAATATGTAATGATTCATTTTCTATCATTGCGCCAACAGATTCACCATAGCCGAGCCCCTCATAGGCACCGACAATAATAGCCAGATTTAGGAAAAATCCTGTTTCCTGCCATATTCCAAACTGTCCCTTGGTGACATTTGCCCTTACATCTTCGCTGGACTCTCCCTGGAACGCAAATTCCCAGTCATGGATAATCCCGGCTCCATTAGTTGCTAAGTGTGTGATCCAGTCTTTTTCCATCAGGTCAATGAATATTTTTGAAAGTCCGTTTTTTATAGAGTGAGCCCCAAAAGCAAGCATTACAGGTTTATTGTTTTTTCTTGCTCTTTTAATTCTGTTAACAGTTTTTTCAAGAATAACTTTGCTATTACTTTCAAATGGCCCGGGTTTAGCTGTTAATGGGATATGATCACGTTCGATATATACCTTATTAGGTCTCTCCTTCAGAGATTTTATATTTAATTTCATTCTATCAAATTGAGGATATGGCATAATTTCTCTCCAATTGTCTATCGGCTTAATTATTGGTGTTGCATATAATATATCAGCAATGATGGAATTATCGATGGATAAAAAAGACTTTTTAAACTGCTAATTTAAAAAATATTAAATGATAGAAATTGTATGATTACGAAAGCAAAAAGTAACTCTGTATATTCTCTTGATTTATATCTGATAGTGTTTAGTTTAAAATTAAACGAAATATTAAAAATAATTATTAGAAATGAGCAGGTAATGAGAAATCAAAAATTTAATAATAAATTTATTGCATTTGTTGGATTGTGTCTTTTTTGTGTTTATACAGCGGGATGTAGTTGCGGAACAAAAACAAAAATTACCAAAAGTGAAGTTTTACAGGCACAAAAGGATTGGGGAAACGGCCTTGTTGAAATTGGGAAAGCCTATTCAGGTGGAAAAAACTATCAAAAAGCAGCAGAGAAACTCATTAATAACCTGTATGCTTACAAAACAGGAGATGTTTTATTTAAGCCAACTAAAGCTTCTAATGACAAGTTTAGAATGTCAAAAGAAGCCGCGTTATCATATTTTGTAGGACATAACAAAACATTTTCCGAAGATAAAGGTTTTGCACTGAAGCCATGGAAAAACGTTGAGTTCAAAAATGCAGGTATATATATCAACGAAGCTGCTGCTATGGCTATGGGAAAATATTTTTTTACTCCCGATAAAGGAAAAGTAGTTGAAGTAGAATATACATTTGGATATGAAAAATATAAAAATGGCAAACTTAAGATTTTCTTACATCACTCTTCGCTGCCTTATTCAGGTAATTAATGCAGTAATATTAACTCAACTTTCGAGTTTAGTATAGTTTATAAACTACTTATAATAAATGTTTTAGTATTTGCTAAATACTCAGTTTTGAGTAAAGCGACAAATATCAAATAAATCACAAAACCCAAATTCTAAAAAAATACAAACACAATAATAAAATTGAGTTTCACAATCTCAACCATATAGAAGTATTCTGGTTATTTGTATTTAAAATTAGAAAAATAAATTATCTGTAGTGATATCTCTTAATTTTTCCATTATAATATAGTAAAGTCATGCATTTTAATTAGAGCTTGTCTGAAACTTTGCAGACGGGCATTAATTAAGCAGTGTTAAGCAGAAAATTATAACAAGGTAGTTGGTGCAATATGAATAAAGAAATAGTGTCAATTGTTGTTCCTACATATAAAGAAGCGGAAAATATTCCGGAGTTGGTGAAGAAGCTTGATGAAGCAATGAAAAATAGGTATTGCTATGAAATAATTATAGTTGACGATAACTCTAATGATGGAATAGATAAAAAAGTTGAAAAGCTTCAAAATGAAAAATATAATGTAACCTTGAAGGTCAGAACTAATGAACGAGGCCTTTCATCAGCTGTTATTGCAGGGTTGAAAATAAGTAAAGGAGATATTTATCTTGTAATGGATGCGGACTTAAGCCATCCACCTGAAAAGGTACCGGAAATGATAGATCAAATAACTGTGAACAACGCGGATTTTGTTATTGGCAGTAGGTTTGTAAAGGGTGGTGGTGCTGCTCATTTTAACTGGTTTAGAAAACTTAATGCCTGGGTTTCAAAACTGCTTGCCCGTCCATTTTCTAAAGCGACTGACCCAATGGCCGGTTTTTTTGCATTTCCCAAACATATTATTGAGGGTAAATATAAGCTTTTGAATCCGCTGGGCTTTAAAATAGGTCTGGAAATCATTGTAAAAGGCTCACCTAAAAACCTCCAGGAAATTCCGATTCAGTTTCAGGAGCGTCTGCATGGAGAAAGCAAGCTGAGCCTTAAAGAACAGTTTTATTATGTAATGCACATTGTACGGTTATATGAATATAAATACCAATCTCTGGTTGAACTGATAAAATTTTCAATAATCGGGGGGATAGGGACAATAATTAACCTGTTTGTTGTATTTATCACTTTTGACATTCTTAATATTTCATACATGGTATCTATAATAATAGGGTTTGTTGTAGCTTTAACTACAAATTTTTTCCTAAACAGAAGGTTTACATTTGCAAACGCTGAAGATGGACACATTTTTAAACAATATGCTGCATTTTCAACGACCTGTATTTTTGGCTTTTGTATAAACTGGGTTATTTCAGTTTCTCTCTTTAAAACGATACCTTTTTTCCAAAAATATTACCTGCTGACAACATTAATCGGTATTCTTTGTGGATTGATTTTTAACTTTTTTGGAAGCAAATTTTTTGTTTTTAGAAAAAAAAACTGACTTTCTGTTAAAACTGCACATAACATATCTTACCATGAAGGACATGAAGAGCATGAAGCAGCATAATAGCAACCAAAATTGTCTCACACAGAGGCACAAAGTCACAAAGAAGTTCTTACCATGAAGCTTGCCACGCTAGAAGCGTGGTTTAATAATATTTTATTTTTCTTCGCATTCGCCCTGGTTGAGACAAACCTTTCCCGCTTTTGGCAGGATAAATTTGAACCTTGCCACGGCACAGGTATGAAAAGGTTCTTTCTCAAACTCTTTTCCAAAAACTTTAATAATTTTTTTCTTCGTGGCTTTGTGGCTTTGTGTGATAAATTGGTTCAGTCTTCGCTCTGCTACGCCTCGACGCGTGCGGCTCGGCTGCTCCGATCTCTATATGGTAAAAACTCCTTATGGTTTACTGGCAATGAATAATCTCAAAAAAAATAAATCCTTTTATCCTGGAGATGTACCGGATAAGCCTGGGGTATATGTTTTTAGAGATAGCTTTGGTAAAGTTATCTATGTTGG
>CAZGAI010000411.1:0-3867 GCA_964523175.1 uncultured Victivallales bacterium
GGAATTGATCCAACTGATAAAAATTCCTATAGATATTATATGAACAAACACCTTTTTGAAAAAGTTAATATTAACAAAAAAAATACCCATCTCCCTGATGGTATGGCTAAAAACACAGTAGAATCGTGTAAGGAATATGAAAAATTAATTTGTGATCATGGTGGAATTGATGTTCAATTATTGGGAATCGGCAGATCAGGACATATAGGTTTTAACGAACCTCTTTCCGCTTTAAGTTCACGTACCAGAGAAAAAGCATTAACTCCGACTACAGTAGAACAAAATTCACCCTTGTTTGATAACCCGGCAGATATGCCTAAACGTGCTTTGACAATGGGAGTTGGTACCATTCTGGAAGCAAAAAGAATTATTATGGTTGTCACTGGCAGTGAAAAAGCTGAAATCCTTGCTAAAGCTGTTGAAGGCCCTATCACTTCAATGATATCTGCTACAGCGCTTCAACTTCACCCTGCCTGTACGATTATTGTTGATGAAGAAGCGGCTGAAAAGTTAAAAGAAAAAGAATATTATCGCTGGATTTTCGAAAATGAACCTGAGTGGAGACCATACTCCGCAGGTTAATAGTAAATTGCTAAAAGGACGAAATTTTAAAAAAAAAGGTGCTACTATTGGAATAGTAGCACCAGCTAACTTTACCGTTTTGGAAAAGATTAGAGAGGGTTGTAAACAGCTTGAAATGCTGGGGTTTAATATTAAGCTCGGCAAAAGCTGTTCCGCAAAATGGTTCAGTTTTTCCGGAAATGATGACTTAAGAGCGAATGATATTAATGATATGTTTGCCGATAAAAGCATTGATGCAATATTATGTGCTCGTGGCGGCTACGGCTGCATCAGACTTTTAGATAAAATTAATTTTGATATTATTAAAAAAAATCCAAAACTTCTCATTGGGTACAGTGATATTACTTCTCTACACATCGCAATAAACAAATATGCTGAATTAGCTACAATACATGGACCAATGCTAACTTCCAATATCGCGGATAATTTTGATAATGTCACCAAAGAATCGTTTCTAAATATGATTACTGGACAAACTGATTACTTATCAAATCCGCCTAACGAAAAGATCAGGATATTGAAACATGGAGAAGCAACAGGTTCTATCATCGGTGGCAGTTTGTCGTTAGTAGTTGCAAGTTTAGGCACAGAGTATGAAATTAACACACAAAATAAACTATTTTTTTTAGAAGAATTGAACGAATATACTTATAGAATTGACAAAATGCTGAATCAGCTTAAGCTAGCCGGTAAATTAATGAATTGCTGCGGAATTATTCTTGGAGACTTTAATAATTGCAGAAAAGAAAAGTCAGATGATTTTTCCCTACTTGATGTTTTTAGCAATATTTTTGCTGATTTTGACAAACCTGTAGTTTTTAATTTCAAATCCGGACACTGTTTTCCCATGATCAGCATTCCCTTTGGTGTTGAATGCTATTTAAATGCTTTAGAGGATAAAGCTTCTATTAAACTTCTTGAAAGTGTTGTGTATTAGAATTAATTACTCCATTTTTTTATACAAATTGACTAAATGCTCTTATTTTTCACACTAGCTAAGCTATTCAGTATAGCATTTATTACTTTTTCTTGTTATAATTTAAAATTATTTAGATAATTTCTGCATATAACTTTACTGGAGGGTATTTTGGGTTATGAAAAAAGATGCTTTTGATGTCCCTCCTTCAAACTATGGCAAAGATGAAGTTCAAAATAAACCCAATGCTATATACTGGATTTTTACGATGTTCGGTACTGCTGTCGGTGCCGGAATACTATATCTACCGGTACAGGCTGGTATCAGCGGTATATGGCCACTGATAATTGTTTCTATTTTTATGCTTCCTGTTATTTATTATTCACATAAAGCCATAGTAGATCTCCTTATGTCAAACAGACTGCTTAGAGATTATTCCGGCTCAATAAATAAACACTTTGGTGTAGTTTTTGGTTTTTTCATAAATATTGTTTTTTTTATGACCTGGTTTTTCTGTTTAACAGCTTATTCAATTGGATTAAATGAAAATACCGGTGTTTACCTGGAGTACCTGAAAATAACTAATGATAACTTTGCAAAAAATATTTATCTTAGCTTGATTATATTAATTATTCTTTTTGGATTGATTAGATTTTGCAAGAAAATTTTATTAAAAATAATGTCTGTATTATCGGTATTGCTAATAATAGTACTTTTTGGAATATCTGTTTACTTAATACCTCAATGGAATCTAAATATTTTTCTCACAATACCCAAAACTTCTGTGATAATTTATCAGATTCTGCTGATTATCCCTCTTCTGGTAATGTCTTTTGTTTTTTTCCCGGCTATGTCTGCTATGGTTATTGCCTACAGACGAAGTTATGATGCAGACCAGACATCATTGCACCGCTTAAATAGGATTGTATTTCATTCTACATGGATTTTACTACTTTTTGTTTTGTTTTTTGTTTTTTCATGCGTTTTATCATTACCGCCGGAAGATTTTCAATTCGCTTTAAAGGAGAATATTAACTGCTTAACACTCATTAGCATGAAGATGAAAGATACTGGTCCTTTGGCGGGCATGGGTACTCTCATAGGACTCACAGCACTTATCACGTCATTCATTGGTGTATTTTTTGCTGTAAGAGAAAGTGCTCATCATATTGTACTGACAATAAGCCGGAATTTGTTTAAAAAGAAAATTTCTAAGAATGGTATTGATAATTATGTTTTAATTATTCTACTTCTGTTTCTGTGGGGCCTTACAATAACAAACCTATCAGTAGTCGCAATGTTCAGTGCTTTAGTAGCTCCCCTCGTAGCTATTTTCCTTTACATTTTACCAGTGGTAATTTTCTATATTAAACCAAGTTTAAAAATGCACCGAAAACTTATTAATATTATAATTTTCTGCGTAGGAGTGCTTCTTTTATTTTCATTTGGACTAGGGAAATTATTGGAGGCATATCTGTCTAAGTAACCTATCTATCGTATTTTAAAGTAATAAAGGATGTAAGAAATACCGGATAGAGTATTGACAATAAATTCAAAGCCATATATAAATATCATTAAATAGGTAAAGATAAATAGTTTTCGTGATTACTGACATTTGAAATTACCATTGAATCAATACGTGTAAAAATATAATCCAAATAGGAGAAACAACTATGCCAGATGCAATGACCGACCAAGTAGGAAAAATCGAAAACCCAAAGCTTAAAGGAATGACTCTCCTTGTTGTTATTGTCGCAGCATTTTCGGGTATCCTGTACGGGTTGGATATGGGTGCTATCGGAGGTGCTCTCGAACCTATGGCTGCAGAATTCAAGCTCACAGCTACTGATCAGGGATTTATTGTCAGTGCCGTATTGGGTGGTGGAGCTGTAGCCCTTTTAATTGCAGGTTTTTTAGCTGACCTGATTGGCAGAAAAAAAATGATAGTAGTTGCCGCCTTCCTTTTTGTAATTGGAATTTTTATGATTGGATATGCAAACGGTTATCATTCAGTTCTATGGGGAAGGCTGATTATGGGAACAGGTGTCGGTATTACATCAGTTCTTGTTCCTCTTTATTTAGCAGAAACTGCACCTGCACATATAAGAGGTAGAGCTATTGTATCATATCAGCTTTGCCTTACTATCGGGATTCTGGTTGCTTATCTTATTGGCCTTTATTATACAAAGAGCGCTAACTGGAGAGATATGTTTCTCGATCTGAATTATCCAGGGGTTCTCTTTCTGATTTTCTGTTTTATTATTCCCGAAAGCCCTGTCTGGTATTTCCTCAGAGGTAAAAAAGATATTTCAGGTAGAATTCTTCATAAAATTCATCATGAAAAAGAAGCTAAATTTATTATGGGTGAA
>CAZGAI010000412.1:0-3848 GCA_964523175.1 uncultured Victivallales bacterium
TCATTAGCAGATATTATTATATCGAATACTTACCACAAATTATTAATATGATACGTTTTTTATACCAAAAGACTAAAGCATAGCATGACGCGTATGCTTTAATGGGTTCATGATTTCAAACCTCCGGCTTTGCCGGAGGTATACGAGTCCTGAACTACGTACTGATCACAGCATCTTTACAGGCATTTTAAACTACAATTTTATTGCTTTTGCAGGAGAAGGATCTTTAATATAAAGTTGCCAAACGTTATCAGAGCCACCTGACAAATCATAATCAAAATCATTTTTATCACCCTTATCTACGTGACTCGAACCACACGCAGGATCTTTAAACGTCATATTAGCAGTTTTTTTGCCGTCCAAAGTCACTAGGGTTAGATCAAATCCACACCCTCTCTGAGGCATAAAACTACTGTTCTGCATGCTAATAATGGTGTCTCTGTTAGTTGCTAAAACATCACCAACTTTTATTATACAATCAAAACTAGCATCATCAAACTCCTGTCCTACGTATGTACACTTTAAGTCACTGCTTGTATGATTTGCTACAGTAACTGTACAGTCCATAGCTAGCGAAGCACTACGGCCTTTTGCGTCAGCCATAACTTGTTTAAGCGGACTAAATTTAACAGAATATACGTCAGTTGTAGTCAGATTAATGCTACCTGTTACAGCATCAACTCTACAACCTTTATTTTTCGTTCCAGCAACACCGGTCCATTGAGCTATAGCAGGGTCTTCAAAATTAAAGCAACCATAAAAATCATTGTGTTGACCATCTTTTGCCTTAAATTCTGCGTTTAAGCCAACACCTTTGGGAGCGAAGAAGGATGATCCATTTGCCATCGTCGTAGAAAATTTCTGAAATTTTTTTATAACCTGGCCTACTTTCAATTCATTGGTTATGGTTGCACAATCATCGTAATAATCACGAACAGTACATACTATATCAAAAGGCATGCCATTAACTATATTTAATTCCTTTGACATACTCGCAAAAACTGAATTACAGGATCCTATTATAAATAGTACACCTAGTAACATTATTCTTTTATTAAACATTTTTTTACTCCATTTTTTGTCAAGATAAATCTTGTTTGTTATTTTGTTAATTGCTCAATTTATCCGGCCATAAATATTCTAAAAACAAACACCTCCCCTCTACATATTAAACTTGTTCTTGGCTTTCTATTTCTATTTGAGCTCAATGCTACATTGATAATTAAGAGGTAGTTAAGAGTAAATTAATTACTATCATAATTACTTGCAAAATCAGGCCTTGGCTGAGTTTGTGTTTCGGCACGATTTAACAAAACTGTACAGTCAGCTTTATTACCAGTCTTTTTCATATTTATGCCTTGAGCCGATATGATTGTGTTTACAATTTCAGTACCCGGGTTTGGTTTCAACCATTGTTGGTTGTAGAAAAAATATATCAATTCATTAGAAATTAGATCATGGCTTTTCGCGGTAGGATGTATAAAATCTGCAGTTATACATTGATTGACATTTTCACCGCCGTAATTGCTGAGAGTATACGACCCGGTAGAGAAAGGTCCCCCTACGCTATAAGTACCATATCCCATAAAGTTGGAACTGTTATAATAATCTTCATCTTTGTCGGTACCCCAAATCGAAGTAGCTATCAGTTTTTTCCTATTTGCCTTGATTGCAGTGTCAGTAGAAGAGTCAGCACTAATATACCCAAAAGTTTTTGGGTTATCTAATAAGTATGTCAAAGCGCCATTAAGGTTAAAGACTTTTACGTCATTTTTCTTTTTCGTTTCAAGTGCTACTTTTGTTTTTATTTCATCATTCATTATATTACTATAGGTTGAACCGATATCCAAGAGAGAGCTAAACGCTCTAGTATCAGACATATCGGGTAGATTAATCACAAGAAAGGCAGCTTTATTTCCCGCCCCAGCAAGGGTTCCACATTTATCTGCAAGCGTCCCCAAATCTGTAACCATCTGGTCGGCAACAAGGCGTGCAAGCGTTTTAGCATCGTGTATTGACCCAGAATAACCACGGGCTTTATATTTCCCCACCCCCGTAGGTTGAGTATGACCTATCAGCCATGCATGAAAATCATTTCCCCCCATTAAAAAGACAAATAAAATTCTTTCTTTATTTGTTGAAATGTCATCGCTTATTCTTTGTTGATAATGCGAGATTTGGTTAGCTAAAGAAGGCACCATAGGGAATTTTGCTGCACGTGTTGCTGCAAATCCCCTGTTTGCCGAACAGTCTCTCAATACCTCTGCGGAAGCAACTGCATAATTAAGTACAGGGCAGCCCAACTTTAACTGTAATTGGTCGACCCAATTAGGACCATTTGAAAATCTGCCATTATAATAAGTACCTCTTCCAAGATTGCCCGATGATAAATCGAAAAGGTTATGATTATCCGATAAGCTGTCTCCGAAGACAACGATTCTGTCGAACACTGTCGTATTCGCCGGCAACTCTGAAATTGATAAATTATAGTCCATCGTATGAGGATTATCATTGCCAGGTTCAAATAGTGCCATCGACCACTTAAAGCTCAAAGGAGAGACATTTCTTAAACCCTGCAGGCTGCCAGTGCATTTCTGAACGTCTTGGAAATCATCCGTAGCCCCAGGTGAGGGATCGAAACCATCATACATATAATCCTTTGACTTAGACTCAATTCCCAAAACCATTATTTGACTTGCCGGCCATGTGCTAGGGCCACTTCCCCATTTAAACCATGCAAATTTCATTTTAAACTGCCAGGAATGATTCCTCGCTTTACTTGAGCAGGCTATGTAGTTTTCCCAGTCGCTTTCATCTGTTCCGGTATAAGTCCAAAGATAGGCATCAACCGCCTTGTCGTCATATTTTACCTGCCCAATCAGTTTTGAGTCATTTTGACCAAGGCTTAAGTCAATGGCCAACTTGTCACCGGCGGCGATGCTGTTTGTTCCTATACATAAATTTCCTTTCGTGTTATTCGTTACATAAACTTTACAATCGGCGGCGTTGATACCTAGTCCCAATGTCATTACTCCAATAGACGCTAGCAAGACACAAACTTGTTTAATACCCATAGATACTCCTTTGTTTAAAATTGAAATTTATTTCCCTAACTTGAATCGTTTTTCATTTTTGGTGGTAGAGCAAAAAAACAACCATTGAAAGTGCTTTTTTCGATCAGTTTTTTGTTTCTATTTCCGTATGTTCCTCATTTTTAATTTAAAATATATATTTATCGTTTACAACTTATTTTTGTATTTAATCTAACAAATTACGTGATATAGGGTATCGCGCTACAGAATGTGTAGTTAAAGCAGAAATTTCCTACGTGTAATCCTTTTTTGATGATTTATAATTTACGCGGCCCCGAAATTGATTTGTTCGTAAATAAAATTAGTAAAAACTCGCATTAGGCGAAGCGCAAGACATTTTAAATAAAATTATCATGTCTCCTCCGTTTCGGGTTGATGGCGGAAAGCGGGTAATTTTTTGCAAAAAATGAATTCGATTTACGCGGTTCCATTCGTCCTCATATGATTTTTAGTAGCTCAAGAGGACTTTATGTAGAACATCTTCTTTGCTGGTCGGTCCTAGTTTTATCATGTGTGTGTACTTGTACCTCGTAAAGGATTACAGATTTTTCTAATTCAGTATCATTGTCACGTCGGCATCGCTGTGATTAGTTGGCTGGCGACCACGCTTTTTTCGGTTCTTCTACGTTTTAATCAAAGGAATATAAGATTTTTCAATACTTCATATTTATCAAATATAACTTAGATTCATCTATAATTAGATTTATAAGGTATTTTGAAGTTGTAGTCAATGAACAATTCTATTTTTTTTATACT
>CAZGAI010000413.1:0-3805 GCA_964523175.1 uncultured Victivallales bacterium
TCTTCTATCAGTAGCATAGATATTTTCTGAATTTCTTTTACTATTATGCTAATTCTATTTTCTTTTTCAGAAAATTTTTTATCAAGGCAGTTTATTTTATATTGAGAATCAACATTATTCAATGCATCATCCACATCGCTTATTAACTTATTCAACCATAGCTGAGCATTTTTTATATGTCTAAAATTATATACCTTAACTAATTTAACCGGATAATTGATAAGCTTACTTTCAGATGCAGAGCCAAGAGCCATCAAAGAGCCCTCATTTAAACCCAAAGCCTTTTTTGCTTTTGTCCAGAAAGAGCCGGGAGAAAATGCAGGGAAAATTTTCATTATCCCCTTTTGAACAATACATCCGGCATAATATTCTTTATCAATACTTTTAGGGTCCAGCACCATATCCGGGCCTCCATCAAGGGCAAACGAAATTATATTGTCATTATAAAAATATTTGGAATTCCAAAAAATAGAAGTAAAAAGGTGTGCAACAGCATGGTATGAAATATTATTATAGTCATTAATAGAGTGATAATTATTGCCGGTAGAAATAAAAGGAGTTCCCCAAATTTCAACAATATCATCGAGTGTCAGGTTATACTGTTTCAATAACTCTTTAATAAATTCTTCAGCATGAGCTTTGTTATAAAACGCCTGATGATGCTGCTTTAACCTAGTAATTCTTTCCAGTTCCCAATAATGAACTAAACGAATATCTTTTCCTTTTTTTTCCCATAATGAAATGCTTTGGTCATGTCTGGCGGGAAGAGTGATATCCAGTAAATAATGCAGTTTATCAATATAAATATAAGTGGATAAATAATAACCGTCTTTCATTTATTCGCTCCTATTTGAGAATAATATTAAAATCTTTATTTATTGAAATATTTTTTAAATCTTCTTTATATGGGTATTTAAGAAAAGAATATTCAACTTTACTGATTTCATTTCTGTTAAATATATCAGGATTTTTTTCTGGTATCCATCTGATATTTCTCCGATTCATAGCTCTAATGCATGCCTCTTGGCTTTTTGCTCCTTTGCTATACTTAATCGGTGAATATTCATCATGTCTGTCTGCTTCGAGAAATACTACTCTGTCTGTAAAATAAAATGAATCAAAAATAAATCTTTCAAATTTAATTACTTTTTCTTTATGGTTTTTTCGACAATTTTCAGGCAGGCACATATCTTTATATATTAAATTTAAAGGGAGAGAGGATTTATTATTCAGCTTATTTATAAAGTTAAAGGAATACATGTATACAGCAGAGTTACTGTAAACCGTTCCCATTCTTTCTATAGCTTTTCCTGTGTCAATATTTATATATTCTTCAATGATTCTTTTCCTGTTTTTTCTACAAATAATTCCGACTTTTTCATTTTTATCATTAAACGGGATTATTTTAGTTGTTATCTGAGCCATGCTTAAATGGTGCAGGCCTATAAAAAGCGGATCTAATAAAATAGTTAATGGATTATCTATTTGATGAATAAACAGGTATTTAATATTTCTTTTTTTTAGATATTTAGGAATATTGCTTTGCTTTAAAGCTGAAAATAAATCGCCGTGTCCGATAGGATTCATACATAAACTGCCGGCGTTTTCCATGATAATCTTAAAGTTTTTATTAAAAACTGGCAGCATTTGCTGTTCAAACAGTATTGGATTGGGAAGTCCGTAAGGAGCTAACTCTAAATCAAAATAATTTCTCATACTATTAATATTATTAGGGCTGGCCATTATAAACCATGGGATATTAGTGCCAAATTTATTTGATATTCCTGTAATCGTTTCTGATAGAATTTTGAATATCGTTTTTCTCTTAATAGGGGAAATCTGTAGAAATCCTTTTGAATACTCTTTTTCAATATTTCCTAATCTACTTGAAACACCACCCGCGAGGGTAATTACACCGACACGTCCCTCTTTTATTAAGCATTCCCCTGCTTCTAGCGCTTTAGTATAAAAGTTTTGAAGGTTTATACCTTTAGGTTTGCAGGGAAAATGGTTAATATTATAGCTATATCGGTCAGGTATTGTATTATTTGTTTTTTTATCCAGGAAAAATTTGTATAATATGTTGAGTTCCTGAAAAGGAATTGACTTTATCTGATCATAAAGTTTTTCTTTTTGAAAATTATCAAGTTCATTCCAATGCTCAAGTAAATGCTCTTGTTTATGCGTTTCTAATAATTTTTTCAATAAATTTATCATTGACGATATTTACTCCAACAAGATATATAATTACTTTGAATTTTAAATCTTGAGATATTTTCAGAGCAACGGAAAGCGAATCAACCTAGAAGTCATATCTTCCATCTAAAACATTTAGTGTACTATACCTAAAATTCCCTTATAAGATGAGTTTAAAAAAATAAACACAATTGGAAAAACATGTAGAGTCAAGTCAAATGCTTTACTATTAAGAGTAAAAATATATTTTATTATTTAAAATAAAAAGTTAATGTTTATGGGCTGTGATGCATCAATTATTAAAATAATATATTTTAATATAAAAACAATATATTTTAATATAAAAACAATATATTTTAATATAAAAACAATATTTTTTAATATAAAAAATTAGAAAAATGAAACGTCTTGTGTATATTATATCTACTATTTAAAGCTTATATCAGAATTACTAAACAGGCAATAATGGATTTTAATATAACAGTTCTTGGGAGCGGCAGTTCCGGTAATTCCGTACTTATTTCCCGAGGGGATAACGGTATATTAATAGATGCCGGTTTCAGCAGAAAAGAAATTCTGTCCCGCTTAAATCAATCTGGAATTTCTCCCGATATTATTAAAGCCATTCTAATTACTCACGAGCATACTGATCATGTAAAAGGAGCACGTGTACTGGCTGACCACCTGGATATACCGACTTATACTACCCACGATACTGCACAGTATTTGATGGATAAAAATAGAATAGGGAAAAAAAAGGTTATTTTTGATGCCGGTTCTCCTTTTAATATTGTTGACTTTGATGTTCAACCCTTCAGGATTTCACATGATGCAATAGACCCGATAGGTTTTATTATTTCATCTAAGGGAGTCAAAGTTGGATTTGCAATGGATTTAGGACATCTTGATAGATTAACTAAATGCCGGCTTAAGGGTTGTGACGCTATTGTTCTTGAAAGCAACCATGATGTAAAGCTGCTAAGAACTTCAAAAAGACCTATTAGGCTTATCCGCCGTATCGCCGGCAACTTTGGACATTTGAGCAATGATGCTGCTATTTCTTCTCTTCATGAACTATTAACCAAAAGTAGCCGTTTTTTATTTCTTGGACATTTAAGCAGTGAATGTAATAGGGCTGATATTGTTGAAAAAATGGCTGTCTCAAAATTGGATGAAATCAATAGGTTGGATGTTATGCTTTCAATTATGAAACAGGATAAGCCACTAGCACCGGTCCTGCTGGGATAGAGACAATGATTACGACGACGAGTTACAAATCTGAAATCTAAAATCATAAATCTGAAATTTCTTGAGAGGTTTATAAATGCTATTGATAAAACGGATAATGTTACAGATTAGAACTCCTGCGCTTATTATTATTTTATTTCCCCTGATTTTTTCCGCTGTCGGTCTTTGCTATTTGTTTTCAACTTCGTCGAATCAGACCACTGTAGCGGGTATTCTACAAAAAACAGAGTATTTAATGTTTATTACCGGTTTTTTATATGTAGCGGCAATAATAGTCTTTCTTATTGTTATTAATAATATTTTAAGAAAATATTTATCTTCTCTGAAAAAGACTTTAGACTATTCTAAAAAATTAGCATCC
>CAZGAI010000414.1:0-3781 GCA_964523175.1 uncultured Victivallales bacterium
TAAAGTTTCGGATTTCAAAATTTGAAGATCTAATGATATTCTACCTGCTGTTTGATGTAATATTAGAGTTCAAATGAAAAATAACAAAAGACAATTTACAAAAAACAAATAAATTCCAAATTATAAATATAAAGTTTAAAAGTTGAGTTAGAATATTTCTGATTTTTGAAAAACCCGGTATATTTCTTCACGGGGATAGTTATTACTTAAACAAAGCATAAGCAGAATTCTTGACTTCGTGGTATTTATGGGCCCCCCAAGAAAAACTCCAAGTTTTTGAAGGTCCACAGCTCCGCCTTCACCAGCATAAACAGGTAAAACGTTTCCTTCAGGAGACCTTGACTGCAATAGAAAGGTTACTTTATCTGTTGTTTTTAATACGGACCTTATTGTTCTGAAAAGTCTTTTGCTTACGTTACCTGCACCATAGCCAACTATAACAATTCCCCTGGCCCCATTCCTTACAGCTGCTTTGATTAAACTTCCATCTGCTCCTGGATAGGCTAATACTATATCAATTTTTGGGTAAGTTTTTGGAAATTTAAATGTACCAATATTTATTGGCTTGTTATACCATGTAACATGGAACTCATCTACAATACCTAAAACGCCATGCTTACCGCCGTTGAAAGCTTCAATGTTAGAAGAATCAACTTTTGAAACAGCTAAACCGTTTATTATGTTGCCGTTCATAACGACCATAATATTTCCATTATTTGAATGGGAGGATAATAATACTCGAACTGCATTTAAAAGGTTTCTCGGTCCATCTGCATCTTTTTCGGAAGCAGTTCTCATTGCCCCGGTTATTACAATGGGCTTATTTGTATGAATTATCTGATTCAGGAAAAAGGCTGTTTCTTCCATTGTATCAGTTCCGTGCAGGATCAGCAATCCATCAATTTTTGGGTCTTTATTCAGCTTATTAATCTTATGTGCAAGTTTAGTATAAATATGGAAATCCATATCTCTGCTGTCAATGTTAACGACAGGTACTACTACTAAATCTGCAAGGTCCGCCAGTTCCGGAGTAGACTTAATTAAATCCTCTCCTGATAGAGAAGGAATGGCCCCGCCACTGCTGATATCGATTTTTTGGGCAATAGTTCCACCTGTTGTTACAACTGCGATTGTTTTTTTCTGAGGTATGTCTTGAGGTCCAGAAGTATTAGGCATAGTAATTCCTTGTTCTTCAATTAATGCTTATTAATCTTTTCTAACTAGTTTTGGTTATTCTAATTTTGTGATTGAGATTTATTTGTTTTTTGTCATTTGAGTTTTGGAATTGACTATTACAATAGTCCTGTACTGAAATAGCGTTCAGCCCTGTCCGGAAGGACAGTGCATATTAACCAATTCGGATGCTTTACGGCAATCTGTCTAGCTGCCCAGATATTAGCACCAGAAGAGGTTCCGACTAATAAAGAGTTAGTTTTTGCAAGTTCCCTTGTTGTATTAATAGCATCATTATCGGTAACCTCAATTACATCATCTATCAATGCGACATCTAATATTTCAGGAATAAAACCATCTCCTATTCCCTGTATTTGGTGCAACCCGGGTTCATGTCCGAGAAGGGCGGATACATTAGCCGGCTCAGCTGCGTATATTTTAACATTTGGTTTATGTTTTTTTAAGAAAGAGGCTACTCCCTGTAAAGTTCCACCACTCCCTATGCCGGATACGAATGCATCAACTTTTCCACCGGTTTGACGCCATATTTCTGTTGCTGTATACTCATAATGAGCTTTGGGGTTATTGATATTCTTAAACTGCTGCGGCATGTATGCATTATATTTCTCTGCCAGTTCTTCTGCCTTGCTGATAGCACCGCCAACACTTTCAGCAGAAGGTGTCAATATAAGATTTCCTCCAAGGACACGAATAATATTTTTTCTTTCCTGGCTCATATCTTCAGGCATAACAATATAGACTTCATAGCCTTTGGCTACACCTACCATTGTTATTCCTATGCCGGTATTTCCAGAAGTAGGTTCAACTATTTTCATACCGGATCTAAGTTTACCTTCCTGTTCTGCTCCTTCGAGCATTGAAAGTGCGACTCTATCCTTTATGCTTCCTCCAGGATTTAAAAATTCAGCTTTTGCAACAATGTTTTCGTTGCGAATAGATATTAGTGGAGTGTTACCGATTAAGTCAAGAATGTTGCTGGTTTTCATATAGAATTATTTTTCCTTAAATAAAAAAACTAAAAAAGCATGATTGTCTAATTTATATAAAATATAATACTTTGAGATTAACTTTGTAAATGCCATTTTATAATAAAGACATTATTCTATGAACTGTCAGTTTAGTTCAACGTTAACTTAAGTGTACAATTGAAATTCAAACTAATTCACTATAGATTATATTTCATTATATATATAATCAATAAGAAAAACCCCTGTGTTATTAAATAATAGTATTTGTACTATAAGGAATCATTGTGATGAGAACTAAAATCAATCATAAAACAGAATATAAATATTCTGAGCCAGTTTTTATTGAACCACATACAATCAGGCTTATTCCGAGTACAGGGCATTACGCATCATTACTGGACTCCAACCTGGCGATATTTCCGGAACCGTCGTCTTTGTCATATAATGTTGAATCAGACGGTAGTATTTCCTGTGTCATAAGTTTCAATTCAAAGATAGATGCTTTGTCAATAGAGCATACCTCAGTTGTACAGACAGAGAAAAGAAATCCTTTTTCTTTTCTGATTTACCCAAATTCCTGCTTAAAGGTTCCTTTTATTTATCCCTGTGTCCTGCAGCCTGAACTGTCTCACTATTTGAAGGCTTTAACAGACTCAAAAGAGTTGTATGATTTTTCTCATTATCTGGCCGAATTGGAAGATTTTCAGACTATACCATTCCTGACTAAGATATCAGAGGTTCTTAATAATAACATTAAATATGAATATCGCAGAATGGGATTACCGCAAGATCCAATATATACGTTTGAGACAGAAACAGGTTCGTGCAGGGATATTGTTCAGCTTTTTATTGAGATATGCAGATACATGAAACTGGCAGCTCGTTTTGTCAGCGGATATTTCTGTGAAAAACCTGATTCTCCAGATTCAAAACCTGAGCTTCATGCATGGGCTGAAGTTTATGTCCCAGGCGGGGGCTGGGTAGGATTTGATCCTACATTAGGCTTGGTATGCCATGGTTTTCATATAGCATTAAGTACTTCAGCTACTCCAGAGCTGACACTTCCTGTCAGTGGTACTTACAGGGGCACTGCTTCTTCCGAAATGCAGACATTTCTTGAAATTGAGAATAAAGAATAATTTTTTATGGAGTACCGAGGTTGTTCCGAATGGCGCTAAGTTAAGTGCTATAAAGTTAAAATATTAAAATAAAAATTTATTAATATACTTTTGTTTTTTGTATTTCCTTCTTCTGTTGGACTGTTAAAAAAAGTGATAATGTCCTATTTTAGTAAATTAGACATGTCCTCTTTTCTTTTTTAAGGTTTTAAAAAACTGTTCAAAAGGTGAACCAAAAAGGCGAATAGGGGCAGAGTTACTCTGCAATTGGTTATAGTTAGCTTTTATGATAATGAAACCTTAATTGTGCAATTTCTAAGTTATTATTATCAATTCTATAAATTAATCTATGCTCTTTATTTATTCTTTGTGAAGCGAAGCCCTGAAACTCCCCCTTTAATAATTCAGCCTTGCCTATTGTTGATTTGCTATTACGCTGTAATTCTTTAATAAGCATATTAATTCTTTTAAGAATCTGTTTATCTGTTTTTTGCCAGTATA
>CAZGAI010000415.1:0-3767 GCA_964523175.1 uncultured Victivallales bacterium
AATGCAATATATAGAATTCTATATTTATTTATTATTCTTTTCTAGAAGAGTGAAATTAGGAGAAGTTGAAGCTTTTTTATCCAGTGTATAGACTGTCTCAGTCTTATTTTCGGTGCATATATATCCAATTAAATAGTCTGAATAGTCTGCATTACCTTTTTCATAGGCTTGTAACGCACGCCAGGCGACTAGTGCGTTTTCAATTTTAAATTCAATTGTAGTAAGAAGTTTATTTAAAATTCTGGCAATTGAACTCTTGTCATATTTGTAGGCTCTGCTTAACACCCACACAAGTTCACAAAGTACAACTATGCATATAAATCCTTGTGTTTCATCTGTGCATTTTTTTTCAAGTAGTTCTGTTGCTGCAGGTGTTTCCTTTCCATCCTGAGTTATATAGCGTTCAAGAATATTTGTATCAATGCCAATCATTTATTTTTTCTAATAATATATTGTTAATCTGAATGATTACTATTTGATGAAAGGTATCCTTCTGCTACTGCTTTTTTCATATCTTCAATTGTTACATTTGTTTTAGGCGGAGGGATCATTGCTTTAAGTTCTTTCATGGGGCTTTTTTTAGGAACCGCTTCAATATGCCCGTCATCTCTGATGAAAAAGTCCAGTCTATCACCAGCGTTTAAGTGTAATTTATCTCGTATAGCTTTTGGTAAAGTAACCTGTCCTTTGCTTGTTATTGTTGCAATCATAAAACCTCCTTACTTTTTTGTCTTACTTTAGTAAATACTAATAATGTTGTGCTACTGTAATATCAATGTTCAATATCCACTAAATGACTAGATTCTGTATAGCCTATAAAGTATCTACCCTTTTTGTTCCACTCTCGGGATGGGATTATCTGTCCGCCAGTTTATTCGTCATAGTTTTTTAACGAAGGCAGAAGCTTTAGCGTAGGAGAAAGGGGGGCATCAGCGTTCACAGTTCAGCGTTCACAGTTCAGCGTTCACAGTTCAGCTGTTCACAGTTCATTAAGATCTAGGATGAAACTGTTGTAATACCGACTTTAAACGATTATGATCGACATGTGTGTAAATCTGTGTAGTACTGATATCCGCGTGTCCAAGCATCTCCTGTATAACCCTTAAATCAGCACCATTTGCCAATAGATGACTGGCAAAAGAATGTCGAAGTGTATGCGGATGAATATTTTTATTAATCCCGGCTAGCTTTGCGGCTTCTTTTATGATTCCCCAGACTCTTTCCCTATCCAATATTCGACCATTATTTGAGAGGAAAACGATGGATTCATCAATGTTTCCTTTAAGCAATTCCGGTCTTACCTTATCTAAATATCTTTGTACCAGGCGTTCAGCCGGTAAACCTATCGGCACTATTCGTTCTTTGTTACCTTTTCCAGTAACCCTGATAATTCCTTCATCAAACTTCAGGTCACCTAACCGCAAATTAACTGTTTCACTAACACGAAGACCACATGAATACATCAGCTCCAGAATTGTTCTGTTTCGAAGAGTTAAAGGGGCTTTAGCCTTGTTTGAATATACCTGCAGTAACGCATCAACTTCATTTGGGGCAAGAAAATCGGGAAGTAGACGCCACAATTTGGGAGAAGTCATTACATCAGTGATGTCGGTTTTGATGATTTTCTCCTGAAACAGATATCTATAAAAAACTTTTATAGATACAAGTCGGCGTGCAAGAGAAGCTGATTCAATGCCTTTATCAGAACAATCCTCTAAAAAAAATAGAATATCATTTCGAGTTGCTTCTCCAAAATCAGTTATTCCATTTTCCTTTAAATATTCTATAAAAAAACGCAAATCACCAGTATAGGCGGAAACAGTATTCTTGCTCAATCCCTTTTCCATTAGAATATATCCGGCAAATTGTCGCAGTATAGTTTCCATAGAATCTGTTGATTTAGTGATGGGTTTAATACCTTCGGTATTTTTTACAATTCAAACAAATATTTTATAATATACTACATTCAATTTTGAAGTGCAACCTTTTTAAAATTTGGCAATAAGAGTTAGTGGAAAGTAAGAGACATAGAGGGGGGAATTGTGACATTTGAAGATATAAAAACTAAATATACTGTTATCAGAAAGAGAGTTTGTAAAAGTTCAAATTCTAAGAATGGACTGGTTTTAGTAAATGTTTTAAAATTAGTCCAATGATAATGGCTAAAACAATAGAAACCGGCATTATTGCCAAGGCTGAGTGATAGTCGGGGAGATTATAAATTCTAGTGTTAAATAAAATTTTTCCGTCCCAGTTTTTATTTAAGAGGTAACCAACCAGTGGTAATGATAGTGCCCCAGCCAAATTGTAAATCACATTTACGATGCCCAAGATTGCGGCAGTGTTTTTGGGAGTTGCGATATCTTTCGCTATTGTTAATCCTAAAAAGGGGAAACCCATGGCAAACCCGAGCAGAAAAAATAAAAATAAAACCAATGCCAATGGAAGGCCTGTTACATAAACTGAAATTAAAATAATAATTAATGAAGCAAAGTTGGCACTCAGAATGATATTTAATTTATTTGTAAAGTATTTTGAAATTAAGCCACCAGCAGGGGCTCCAATTGCTGTGCCGATGAAAATTAAAGAGGGTGCCAAGCTTGCAGTTGCATTTGTTATATGATATTCAAACTTTAAAAAAGGTTTGCTCCATAAAGTTCCAAAGCAAAACAATGGAATTAATGAAAATGCCATTAACAAGCCAACAAGCCAAACTGTAGGGTTTTTTAGTTCATGCAATAGATCTAAGAGTGTTTTTCCCCAAGGAATTTTGGATTGAGATTTTGTGTGCTGAGGATTGTCTCTTATGATATATAAAGATACTAGTGCTAAGATTATACATATGATAAAAGCGCCAAACATCACATATTTTCTCCCAAAATCCTGACCCAAAATTGTTAGAGGAGTTCCACCTAAAACAGCTCCTAATGTTCCAACGGTTATAGTTAAACCGGTAATTGTTGGAAATAAATGCTCAGAGAACCAAATTTTAGCTAGCGCTAAAGTAATGATTAAAGCAAATGCAGCCCCGGCACCCATGAAGATACGACCAATTTCTATCATAGCTAAATTCTGGGCAAAACCAAAAAATAAACAGCCGGCTGCACATGAAAAAGAAGCAATTGAGAACATCGCTTTAGCACCAAACCGGTCGATTAAGATTCCGCTAGGAATTTGACATATTACATATGCATAAAAGAAGGACGCAGCGATATTACTCAAAGTTATTGAGGTTACATGGAAATGTTTTACTAATTCTGTCGATAAGCTACTAACGGAAACGCGTAATAAATATTGATGACAATAAAATAGACAACCAAGTCCCCAAATCAGCCAGGGAAATATTAACATTAAAAATTTTTTATTATTTTTCATAACTCGAATCGCTTAAGTGCAGAAGTTGTAATATACAATTTATTTCTATCCCAAAGCTTTATTATATGCAATACGATTTGTCGGGATTTTAGCAAAAAATGATTAAATCCTTCATAAAAGATTCCATATTTGGGATGCAACTAATTTGTGAGCTTTTTCTTTGGTTCTGTTATATATACTTAGGGAATATCCGACAAATTGTCGTAGTATGGTTTCCATAATATATTTAGTGATTTTAAATCTTTCAATCACCAGATCACTAAATTACCAGATTTACCTATTTCTGTCAACTAGATAATTATTCAGTTCCAGTAAAAGGTTTTTATATTTATTATCAGGAAATCCAGCTAAAGACTTTTCTGCACAGTCTTTTAATTTTTCACTTTTTTCCA
>CAZGAI010000416.1:0-3742 GCA_964523175.1 uncultured Victivallales bacterium
CCTTTTCGTATTGCTTATTTTTTTACAAAACAGCAGGTATTCAGAAAATAAAGTTTTTAGTATTATTTATCTTGTTGTAATTATCATTGTCACACTATTTTGTTTTCTTGAAATACCAGGCCATTATACTGGCCTGGACTTAAACTTTGAGGGTAGTATAGTTCCTGATTTAGGCAGACTTGGTTCGGTACCCATTGCAAGAATGTCACCCAGTACCGGCCTGTTTTTTACTTTGCTTGGACTCACGCTGCTAATTATCAGCATTAGGCAAAACAATAAAAATAATACTATTGGCGGAGTCATTATCGTAGTAGTTTTTTTCGGATGTCTAACTTTCTTATTAGCTTACATGCACCAGAACCCACTGTTTTATAATAGTTCAACCATCCCCATGGCCTTGACTACGGCTTTTGCTTTTGTATTTTTAAGTGCAGCTCTAACTTTCAATCTTGGTAAAAACTCCTTCCCCTTAGTATATTTTTCAGGAAAATCTACCAAATCCAGACTAATTCGTGCTTTTCTCCCAATTTTTTTTATCGCTATATTATATACTGGCAGTATTAACGACTTTTCTTCAAGATGGTTTGGTATAAATCAATCTATAATAGTTTCATGTGCAATTGTTATAGGGATACTCATATTGTTTGTTATTATATCAAAAGTATCAAAAATAATTGGTAGGAGTATTGATTATTATCAGGCAGAGCTCATCAAGAAAGAAAAAGAAGCAGCCGATTTAGCTAAATTCCCATCAGAGAATTCATCTCCTGTTCTTAGAATTGAAGAAAACGGAATAATATTATATGCAAATGCAGCAGCTCAGAAATTATTATCTGAAGATATAAATAAAGAAACCAATGTCCTAAATAGATGGAAAAATAATATAAAAGATTCATTTAAAACTCAAAAAGATATTTATATACCTCAATCCAAAGAAAAAGATAAATATTATTCGTGGAAATTAGTCCCAGTAGAAAACACCACTTACCTTAATATTTACGGGATGGACATTACAAAACTTAAGAAAATGGAACGAAAGCTCAGTCAATCTATGAAAATGGAAGTTGTAGGACAACTTGCTGGAGGCGTAGCCCATGATTTCAACAATATTTTAACTGTAATCACCGGTTATAACTGCCTTCTAGAAACAGCTATTAAACGGTACAGTTCTGATAACAGTGAAGTTTTAGAATATTTGGAAGAGATAAAAAAAGCTACTACAAAAGCATCAGCACTAACCAAACAGTTGCTTTTTTACGGGAGAAAAAATCTTTCCCGTATTACAAGTGTAGATATTAACAGTTGTATTCAAGAGTTGAGTAGTATCCTTCACAGAACTATCCCGGAAAATATTAAGCTTAATATAAAGTTGGTTACAGAAATTAATAATGTAATGGCTGATAAATCCCAAATAGATCAGATAATAATGAATCTCGTAATAAACTCTAAAGATTCAATGCCTGATGGAGGAATTATTACAGTTGAAAGTTCAACCGTGAGTACTATTGAAGCAGAACAAACAACTAAAAATACGATTGCACCCGGACCATATACAGTTTTGTCAGTTAGCGACACAGGTAAAGGTATAGAAAAAAGACTCCAGGATAAGATATTTGAACCATTCTTTACAACGAAAGAATTAGGTGTTGGTTCCGGTTTGGGCCTGTCCACTATTTACGAGATTGTGAAAAATTATAAAGGTCATATAAACTTATACTCTGAACTAAATATAGGCACTACATTTAAAATCTACCTGCCTGCACAGACTTCAGATGTGACTTATGATATAATAGAAGAAAGAAAAATCACCCCTATCACCATGAAAAAAACTGTTATTTTAATCGTTGAAGATAATAAAGGTATATTAAATTTAACTTCAACTATATTTAATAACTCAGGCTTTGTTGTCATATCCGCCCATAACGGGGAACAGGCAATTGCTATAATTAAAGAAACCAAGTGCAAAATTGATGTTTTACTTACAGATGTAATAATGACCGGAATGAACGGTAAAGAGCTCGCTATTGCAATGAAAGGTAAATTCCCACAGCTAAAGGTACTCTTTATGTCAGGTTATACAGCAAATGTAATTGCACATCACGGCGTACTTGATTCAAATGTTAATTTTATAGAGAAGCCCTATACTGCTGAACAAATACTAAAAGCAGTAAATGATATTCTGTAACAAAATCCCCTTACTTTTGAACATATTGAAAAGTAACTACTGCTGCATTTAAGCTTTAAATGCAGTTTGTGATGATTATGCATCTAAACCTATTAACCAGAAAGAATTGATAACTAAAATTGAAACCCTCCTAGATCGTTGAAAAGTTTAAGCTAATACTATATAATATATAAAAGCTTATTTATCATAAAAGAGCCTTGATCCCGTCGATCCCAGCTGAGCGAAGTCAGGTCTCTGCTCGTAAGTAATTCTAAACGTTATTCTCAAAATTATTTATAAATATTGTTTCGTTGTGTCATAGTCAGCAGTTTAGTGATGTCCTTAAGTCAGAAGTCGGAAATAATTTGGTTTCAAGAGAGAGCCAGTCTTCGATTTATCGAAGTTTTATCAAAGAGAAACTTAAGATATTATTAACCACGAAGAAAAGAAGTAGTTTCAGGAGAATTATTACTAATGAAAAAATTTCTTGCTATTGATGATAATATAGACAACCTAACGACCATAAAGGCCGTCCTTAAATTATATCTGCCTGAATATACCTTACTTACTGCTTTGTCAGGTGCTGAAGGCATTAAGATTGCCGAACAGGAACAACCAATACTTATACTGCTTGATATTATTATGCCTGTAATGGACGGTTTTGAAGTCTGCAAAAATTTGAAAGCTGATAAAAAAACCTCCAATATCCCTATAGCAATGATTACCGCCATTAGGACCGACCCTGAAAGCCGTATCAAAGGGCTTGAACTGGGTGTTGATGCTTTTTTGTCAAAACCGATTGACCCTGCGGAATTAGTTGCTCAGGTAAAAGTGTTGATACGCATAAAAGCTGTAGAGGACAAATTACTAAAACAAAAAGGAGATATTGAAAAGATTGTAGCGATAAGGACCTACGAGTTGCTAAAAACAAATGAACAGCAGATAAAAAGCGAAGAAAAGTATAAAAGTTTTCTGGATAACCTTGGAGATATAGCATACAGAACAGACCTTAACGGGGTTGTTACTTATGCCAATAATATAACTGTAGAAGCAACCGGTCTCCCATTGGATGCTATTATTAACAAGTCATTTTTACCATTGTACACAGAAGAAAGTCAGGATATTGCTTCTGATGCATTTCTAAAAGTCATAAAAGGTGAAAAAGTAACTACAGAACTTACGTTCAAAAATGGACGCATATTTCAATATAACAATGAACCGTTATTAGATACAAAAAATCAAAAAATATGTGGTATTTTTGGAACAGCCAGGGATATCACCAGACGAAAACTAACAGAACAGCAATTAATAAGCCAGCAGACAATGTATAAAACTCTTTTTGATGCAACAAGTGATGCTGTTTTAATTATGGATTTAGACAAAGGACTTTTTGTGGATTGTAATAAGGCTGCATTAGAATTATTTGACATAAAAAGAAAAGATGATCTCTTAAAATGTAGCCCTGCAAGCTTATCACCGTCCAAACAGCCAAACGGCATTGATTCAGCTGTTTTAAGTAATAGTTATAACGATAAAGCCATAAAGGAAGGTTCATATCATTTCGAGTGGGTTCATAAA
>CAZGAI010000417.1:0-3711 GCA_964523175.1 uncultured Victivallales bacterium
AAGTGAAAAAATAAAAAGTGATTTGTTAAACCATTACGATTGGAGTGAACTTGACAAGGGTACTCTAAGCTGCGAAGAAGCGATAAAGCGTGCTAATGAGCGAACTGGTATACCGCTGCTGAAAATCAGGGAACTGTTTGATGAAGTTCCTAAACGACTCACACCTAAACAGGATACTTTGAACCTGATAAGAGAGCTGAGAAGAAAAAAGCATAAGATATATGTACTTTCAAATATGTTTTCAGAGGTAGCCGATTACCTTGAAAATGAGTATTCATTTTGGGATTTGTTTGATGGTATAGTTTTTTCTGCAAGAATAAAATTAATCAAACCTTCACCGGAGATATTTCATTATATACTGAACAGGTTTAATCTGATTCCTGAAGAAACAGTCTTCCTGGATGATATGCAGGAAAATGTTGATGCTGCCGTTAGGGAAGGGATAAATGGTATTCTATTTAAGTCGGCAGATCAGGCAAAAAAAGAATTGAGGAATTTAGAATTTAGAATTTAGAAAACGACAATGATCACGAAAAATTATACATAAAAAGTTTTCCGTGTCTTTCCGAGTTTTCCGTGGTTAAAAAAGTAGTTTTAAAAGAGAGGATTTATGTAAATGAAAATAGGTTTTACCGGAATAGAATTACCGGAAGGGAAAAGTAAATATAAAGACGAAAAGCTGATTGCTCTTGAAAAAAAAGATAAGCCAAAGAAGGTTTCTCCTTTCTTTGTGGAATTTATACGAGATGAGTTTATCCAGACAGAAGCAATTGTGGTTGCGGAAGAAAATATTCTTGACCTGCTGATTCTTGATATGGAAAAGGTTGACAGCAGGCTTGAAAGGGCAGCCGATGATACTGAGAAGAATATGCTGAATAAGTGTATGGAAAATCTTGAAAACGAAATACCGCTTTGCGATGTAGATTTCAGCGTTGATGAAAATGAACTAGTGAATGCAGCTGCGTTCCATAGCAGTAAACCGATTATTTCAGTTAAAGCAGATTTGGATCTGAACACTATAATTGCAATGGCTCTTGAAAAGTCCGGATATATGTTTTTTTATACAAGCGGCCCGAAAGAATCACATGCATGGCTGGTGAAAAGAAATTCTGATATTGTTGTATGCGCTGGTAAAATACACAGCGACCTTGCAAGAGGTTTTATTAGAGGTGATGTGGTCAAATTTAACGATTACCTCAACTGTCACAATTTTAATGAATGTAAATCCAAAGGATTTGCCAGAGTTGTTGAAAAAGATTATATAGTTCAGCCGGACGAAGTAATAGAAATAAGGTTTAATGTCTGATCATATTTATTAGCGCCTCTTACATTTCTTAGGAGACTTTTTTTTATCCATTGCTTATTTTCTGCAATCTCACCTTGTATTCCATAATATGAATCCTTTTTTATTACATTTTATCACAAAATCGTATGATACAGGGAAAAACAGAAAGAATTCAGAGTGATTATGCCAGGCATGGACAAGAGGACAAAGACGATCACGAACGTGTATATAAATTACCAAATCAACATGAACACTACATCGGTACATTTTAGTTTTACAAGAGCTAAGCTCTACGAGTCATCGATGTTTTATAAGTAAAGAAACTTATTTTGAATATCGAACAAGGATTAACGAGTTTAGATGGGTAATTATAACTAGAATCGGTTATCGTTAATCCTTGTTCTTGAATCATTTTTTAAAAAAAGAACCGCGTGTTATCGATCATTATGCAAAGACGTTCTTATTAGTAAATTCGGAATTTGCGGCCTGACCCAGGGTATTTACCCATTCTTCTCCTTGTTCATTAACAGATTCTTTTATTTTATTTTAATTAATACCTTAGCATTTTTCCACCAGGTAAGGGAGTCCGAGGGAGGAAGTCCTGAAAAATCACAGTCTCCCTGAATCAAGTTTATATTACCCTTTATATCTTCTGTAACATAATAACTGAATTTTTTTACGGACGCTTCGGTATTATTCCCTAAACACCATCTGTTTACGTCTCCTGTAAGTATATAGCCTGACCTCAAAGTATAACATTCAACCGGATTTATATCACCCCACTCGGGATATGCAGGAGGTACCGGCAGGGGTAACGGCGCATCTGGAATGAATATTATGGAAGTACCAGAGGAGGCAGCTGGCGGTCCTACATACACCGTTTTTTGGCTCGCTTTATCAACATAAAGTCCAGTAATCTCCCCAATATCATCAGGTATTTTTAAATTTTTTAAATAAGTTAACGTTTTAGCATTCTCCCACCAGCCAACGGATTTCAGCGGTTGCAACCCTGAAAAGTCGCAGTTTTCCTGCGTTAAAACTGGCATATTATTCGGATTTCTATTCACGACATAGGCAAACGCGTTAAGAAAGGTTTGTTCTTGCTCCCTTAAACACCATCTGTTTCTACCAGACGTGATTAGAAGGCCCGGCGGCGTCACTCCATAAACTTTAATCGGAGTTACACTACACCATCCGGGAAACGCAGGAGAGACTGGAAGTGGTAAAGTCACATCCGGAATAAAATTTATATTATTGTTGCGAGCGTCTACAGTCTCATCATATCCTACATACACAATTTTTTGGCTTGCCGGATCTATATAAAGGCCTATGGGAGTGAGTAGCGGTTTATCGTGTGGTCCCGTAGAAACAACATAGTGCGTGCGCTGTAATGGCCCCCCCGAGATAGGTGTGATCCGGTCAAAGGTGAGGTAACCGCTCACCCCTTGATGATAATCCGTATGCCAGCCCGAGTTAGCAGGATTGTCTGTGTCGATGTAGCAGTCACGTCCACGCTCTGCTTTCCCCAGTTGTTCGTAACAGGGACCGAAAGTCATAAGGATGCTGGTGCCAAGGGTGTCATAGCAGATCTCGCGCACATATAGAGTTTGACCTACGGCCAGAGTGGTAGTGAGAGGATAGGTGTTATAATGACCGTTTTTTAGTATTTTATCGTGGAGGGACCAATTCGATTCATCTAGAGGAACGCCAACGGGCTGGACCTGCCACTCAACTCGGTGAACTGCGTAAAGCCAGTCATAGTCGTTGAAAACGTCGGGGGAAACGCACACGTTGATGGTAGTCGCTGACATATTAGTTAACGCCTGCTGGCATCTAGAATTGTAGTCACCGGGGGGGGTGTCACCTGCAATCGCGTAAAAAGTTGTTAGGGCCAAGATGACCGTGATCCGTAATAAGAGGTTTAATTTTTGCATAATGTTCATTCCTTTTTTAATTTGCTTTTTAGTCGTGGTTGCGTATTCGGGGCCGGACATTTCGTTGAAGGGCCCCCGCTGTCGTAAAGCGACGGAGTTCTGGTCGGCAGCGGGGTTCCGTAGCCGCATCATGAGTATTCAAACTCCGCTAGAGAAGTCGGTTTAATGAAGACGAGCATTGCATGACATAGGTAGTGTATGCGTTCGGCGATAGGAGCCTTGAATTATCCTTTGTGTTACTTGTCAGTCATTGCATGTGACATCGAAGAAGCCGGTTACTCATCGAGCATTTTTTCTCCTTTCATATTTTCAGCGGTTTGTGGTCCCCGGTGCATATTATGCGTAGTAGCCGCGAACATCACTTTTGAAGATTAGATTGGCTTTTTTAAGCCCGCGGATATGAGCTTTTCGTATCGTTACATTAAAGCTGCGAGCGATCAAGCCCTAGCGATATTTGTTAGAAATTATGGTTCTTCTACGTTTTAATCAAAG
>CAZGAI010000418.1:0-3707 GCA_964523175.1 uncultured Victivallales bacterium
TTCTCAAACTCTTTTCCAAAAACTTTTATAATTTTTTTCTTAGTGGCTTTGTGCCTTTGTGTGAGTTAAATTGGTTGCAGCTTTGCTGTTCCGTGCTCTTCGTGGTGATATATTAGATGACTGCTATGCAACTTACCTACACAAAACTTGAATCTCATTATTCTAAATATAACAAATTCTGCTATGTGCACCCTGACCCTTTGGAGTTTGTGTTAAACTATAAGAAAGATAGGGATAGAGAAATTGCAGGATTACTGTCAAGTGCATTAGCCTATGGTAATGTAAAACAGATTCTCAAAAGCGCAGCTTTTATTTTAAATAAGATGGATCCATCTCCATATGCCTACATAATATCGAATAATTCTAAGACTTTTTCAGCTAATTTTAAGGGATTCAAACATAGATTTACTACAGAATATGATATTGTAAACCTGCTTTGCGGTATTAAAAGTGCACTGAAGAAATTTGGTTCATTAGAAAGTTGCTTTGCTTCTGAATATAATTCTAATGATAAAAACATAATTCCTGCTTTAATTAAATTTACTGACAATTTGTCTATTTACTTTCAAGGCAGCAAATCCTATCTACTCCCCTCGCCTAAAAACGGCAGTGCATGTAAAAGATTAATGTTATATCTGCGCTGGATGATCAGAGACGATGAAGTTGATCCAGGATGCTGGAAAAATAAAATTTCACCTTCAAAGCTTATAATTCCTCTTGACACTCATATGCATCAGATAAGCAGGTTGTTTGGATATACAAAAAGAAAATCTGCAGACTTGAAAACAGCAATTGAAATAACGGAACAATTCGAGGTACTATCCCCAGCTGATCCTGTCAAGTATGATTTTGCTTTAACCAGATTTGGAATCAGAGATGAACTTTCATATAAAAATATATTGTAATCGTTTCTGCCCTACTCCAACGAATGTTGGAAATTTCAAAATGAGACTTAAGGTTTCATGATCGTTGTCGTAATCGTTATCTTGATCGAAAAAGACAACGATAAAGGTCAATATAACGATTTTTACTTCAAGCCTCATACAAGTCGGCCCCTAAAAAAAGACCAAAACATTTATAGTTAAGATTGAAATTTATTACACATTGTCTAATTTGATAAGTATTCGAGAGAGCAAAACGGCGGTTAACTATGGATTCCTTTACTAAGTTAATTGGTGCAGTTTCCTAAAAACATTCGAAGTTTTGTTATAAATGAAACGTAAAATGTAGAGTCGCATTGAATGCGTCTGACGCAAATGGCCAGCAAAACGTTTGAGACGCAAGCATTGCGTCTCTACAATCGAGCTGTATACAAATCAAATATTGTTTCAGGAGAGCCTCTATCCAAGTGCTTTGGTTTTATCAGAAAGAAACTAAGACTGCGAAGAAAGTAAAAAGACACTCCGTGTCGTTTCAGGAGAAAGCAACTATTTTATTTCTTATAGTTCCATAAATAGTTTTTTAGAAAAAAATAATACCATTAAGGAGTATTTGTGATCAAAAAAAGCCTTATAAAATGGCAGAAACCAATGAATAAAGTGCTATATGCATTGGTTCCTGTAATTGTGGCTTCAATCTATTTCTTTGGTTGGCGCAGTTTAATTATGCTTGCTGTAGCTAACTTTGTCGCATTTATTAGTGAGTACTGCTTTGTTAAGTACTATAAAACTCAGGTAACTTCTTCCGTATTTGTATCTGCAACTATTTTTTCCCTATCACTTCCTCCCAATCTCCCTTACTGGATGGGGGCTGTGGGAATAGCTTTTGGTATTGTATTTGGAAAGATGGTATTTGGTGGGTTTGGAAAAAATATTTTTAACCCTGCAGTTGTCGGCCGTGCATTTATTTATGTTAATTTTGCCACTTTGATGAATGGACAATGGTATGCTCCGATTCCTGGTAAATTTGGTGGATTATTAAGCTACGGTGTCGATGCTGTTACAGGTGCCACTCCTATGAGTGCTATGAAAGCAGGAAGCAGCGTACCTGTTTTTAATTTACTTTTTGGAAATGTTTCAGGTTGCTTTGGAGAGACGAGTGCTATACTGATTATTCTTGCAGGTCTCTACCTTCTTTGGGTTAAAGTTGCAAATTACAGACTTATTGCTTCATGCCTGGCCGTATTTTTGATTCTAGAATCTATTTTATACTTCTCAGGTGTCAAAGATGCTTTACCTCCTGTACATTCCATGCTCAGCGGGGGATTCCTATTTGGTCTTGTTTATATGGTAACAGAACCGGTAAGTTCGGCTAAAACTAATATTGGACGCTGGATTTATGCCGGACTGATAGGTGGTTTAACAGTAATTATTAGAATTTTTTCATTCTGGCCCGAAGGTATGATGTTTGCCATCTTGATAGGCAATATGTTTGCTCCTTTGATTGATCATTTTGTAAATGAAATTAAAGGGAGCAGTAAATGAGCAGTAAAAAGAAAATCAAACAGGCCATCTATACTATTGTTTTTATGGTAATTATTACAGCTATTTGCTCTGCCGGTGTTGCATATACTTATCATAATACCCTAAAGCAGATTAAGATGAATGAAGAAATGTATCTCAAAAAAGCGGTTTTAGAAGCTGCCGGAATACAGACCGATAACCTTGACTCAGAAAAAATAGCTTCGGTTTATGATGAAAATGTTAAGAAAAAAGAGAGTAATGGTAAAGTTTGGTATGTCCTGAAAAATGGAGACTTTGTTTTTCCTGTCACAGGTACAGGTTTATGGGGTAAAATTGATGGAGTGGTCGGCCTTAAAAAAGATTTGAAAACATTAACCGGAGTCAGCTTTATCAATAACAACGAAACCCCCGGACTTGGTGCCAGGATCACTGAAAAATGGTTCGGCTTACAGTTTAATGGCAAACAGGGGCCGGTAACTTTTGTTGCTGAAGGTACTAATGGAAATATTAACCAGTTTGATGCAATTACCGGCGCTACAATTACTACAACCGCTGTAAAAAATATGGTTAACAGTACATTAGAAACTGCACATAGTACAGTAGGGAAGGTCAAATGAATAATAACTCATCAAAAGAAATAATTTTTAATGGTGTGTTTAGAAATAATCCTATCCTGATTCAGGTTCTGGGAATTTGCTCAACCCTGGCAGTTACTAATGTATTAAAAAATACTGTTGTAATGGGTATTGCTTTAATATTTGTATGTAGTTTTTCGAGCTTCATTGTATCTCTGCTTCGTAAACTCATTCCTTCCCGTGTCAGAATGATGGTTGAAATTTTAATAATAGCTACCGGGGTGATCATGGTTGATATTATTTTAAAAGCTCATTTGCCTAATGTTTCTCGTCAGTTGGGCCCCTTTGTCGGCTTGATTATTACTAACTGTATCGTTATGGGACGCTGTGAAGCCTATGCTCTTTCAAATCCTCCTTTCAAGGCAGCTTTAGATGCAGCATCAAATGCAACTGGATATGCTCTGGTTATTATTCTGATAGCTATTATTCGTGAACTTCTTGGTTCCGGGTCTCTCTGGGGGGTTCAGATAATGTCAGGCTGGTGGACCAATTGGTCTATAATGGTAATGGCTCCGGGGGGATTCTTTGTACTTGCTGTTCTTCTATGGATTGTAAAAGGGATTTTTAAGGAGGAAACTAAATAATGAATGATATGGCACTATCCTGGTTTACAATATTTTTCTCTGCAATATTTACTCAAAATGTACTTTTAACGTATTATTTGGGAATG
>CAZGAI010000419.1:0-3702 GCA_964523175.1 uncultured Victivallales bacterium
GTCTGGACAAAGCATAACGGCATGCAATACGTTTGAGACGCAAGCCTTGTGATAATCATATAAGGTTCCTCTTGTACCGGTGTTATAATTAATTATATCGGTAACAAAGAATAACCCTTAATAAAAAGGAACCTTATCATGAAATTATACAGCGGAATCGATTTACATTCAAACAATAGTCACATCGGAATCAAAAATAAAATAGGAAAAAGATTATTTTCAAAACGTATTCCTAATGATCTTAACATTATACTTAAAACACTTTCACCTTACAAATCAGAGATGTTCTCAGGCGAAGACTTCTATTTGTAAGGAATCGAACAGCACAGTATTTGAGTTTAAAATCTTCTTTAACAAGAAACACTGGAAATAACTACAGTAGAGAATTCATAAAAAACCTTCATCTTGAAAAACTAGAAGAAATATTGGCAGGTAAACACGATCTTTGTTTCCTTCTTGATAGGCAGCTTGGTTTATTGGTAGAGAAACAAGGTAGGGACGCCTCTCCGTAGGCGTCCGGGGCGTAGTTTGAGAACGAAGACTGTGTTATGTTGTAACCCGCAGTCCTGGGTTTCGGAGAAACCGCCCTACCAGTCGTCGATGATTTGTTGACAAAAATGTAGTTATAGAAAATTTATTTGAAGCAAATATTGTATTCGATAATACTTCATAATACATGTAATGTTTCTTGAAAAATATGAGTAATGACCTAAATTAAGTGCTTCCAAAAATTGGGATATAAAATATTTAATATAAGGTGATAAGTCATGAAAATAAGTGCACGTAATGTTATTGAAGGTAAAGTAGTTGAAATTACTCATGGAGCTGTTAATTCTGAAGTGGTAATTGAGTTGGCATGTGGACAGAAAATTATTTCTGTTATCACAAAAAACTCCGCAGAAAGCTTAGGTCTTGAAGTAGGTAAAAATGCTTATGCAGTTATTAAAGCTTCAAATGTTATGCTTGCTACTGACTAATAGATTCAAAGACAATTTTTTATTTGATTTTTATCAAAATTTACCTGTTTTTATAAAAGGCACCACTATCCAAGAGATAGTGGTGCCTTTTTTATGAAGATAAAAATTATAACCACGAAGATAAGAAGTTCACGAAGATTTAAATATGAGCGATTCTAAACCAAATCTCAGGTTCCGGATTAACGGAATGACGATTTCACGATTTCACTTTTTGCCGCGCTTATGAGCATTCCGAATCCAAGCATTGTAGTAACTAGAGAACTTCCGCCATAACTCAGTAGAGGAAGTGTTACACCGGTTGGTGGTAAAAGACCGACATTAACACCTATATGTAGAAATGCCTGAAATGTTATCAGCGACACTAAACTGCAGGAAAAAAGTACAACAAAACGGTCTTTAGAGTGTAATGCCAATGTAAACGTCAAATAGATAAGTAGTATAAAGCCTATCAAAACCGGTAGTACGCCGATAAATCCCAGTGTTTCTGCTAATGATGAAAAGATAGAGTCTGTATGTGATAGGGGTAAATAGGTATTTGACCAGACAGCTTTGCCAAGTCCAGCTCCCTCCAAGCCTCCTCTAGCCATTGCATAACGGAACTGCATTGAATGCCAGCCGGAACCGTACGGATCACTTAGCGGGAAAAGGTATCCCAGTATTCGCTGTAGAACATAGGGGTTAGTTAAAATAACTATTATTGAAGAAATAAATCCGAAAATAAAAATTGCAGCCAGATATCGTTTTTTACCACCACCAATCCAGTAGACAATTACAAACCCTGCAAAATATATTATGGCTGTTCCAAAATCGGGTTCCAGTATAACAGGCAAAATCCACAACAGGCACGAGATAAACATAAATATAAACTTTTTGCAGGAATGCCTATTTATATAACAAATATAGCACAAAAAAAGGATGTAAGCCGGTTTAGCGAGTTCTGCAGGTTGAATATATATTGGTTGTAGATAATAACTGATAATAAACCAGCCGCTCATTCCGTTAACTTTAACTCCTAAAAAAGCAACTAAAACCAGTGGTATCCAAAGCAGCAAGGCAAGCCATATAGTATTATTTCTATAGAATTTAAAAGGAATCTTTGAAGCGACAAAATATATAACAAGTCCTGATATGACCCAGAGCAGTTGCCTTATGACAAAGTAAAAAGGATTAGGTTCGTAGATTTTTGCATTATAAACAGCAATACATCCCCATAACCCCAGCAGTCCAAGAATTAAACCAATCGGTGCTCTATCTGAATCGAAAAATGAATTTATTATTTTTTTGATTTTATACCCACTAAATTCTAAATTTTTTTGATTTTACCACCGAGTATTTCGATCTTCTCTTCAATATTTTCATAACCTCTGGAAATTACATTTGTATTTTGTATGATACTTTTTCCTTTGGCGCATATTGCGGCAATAACTAATGCCATGCCGGAACGTATATCCGGACTTGATACTTCTGTCCCTCGCAGTTTAGTCGGTCCGGAAATTACAACCCTGTGAGGATCGCATACTACAGCACTTGCACCCATGCTGATTAATTTATCGACGAAATATATGCGGCTTTCAAACATTTTTTCAAAAAATAGAACGGTTCCTTTGGCTTGAGTAGCCATAACTATAGTACAGCTCATCATATCTGATGGGTATTGTGGCCATGTTCCATCTGCTACTACAGGTATAGCATTACCGAAGTCCGGTTTTATAGCAAGTTTTTGTCCGCCCGGCATAAAAATATGGTCCTGGTTAAGGACAAAGTGGATTCCAAAACGTTCAAGAACTCTTCGCGTCATCCAGAAGTGTCTTGGTAATGTTCCGTTAATTTTAATTTCACCACCGGTAGCGGCTGCCAGGGACAGGAAGCTTCCTGCCTCAATATGGTCTCCAATAACAGTATGTTCCGCTCCGTGAAGTTTTTCCACACCGTCTATGGTGATCGTGTTTGTACCAAGACCTGTGATTATTGCACCCATTTTGATTAATAGTTCGCCTAGATCGCATACATGTGGCTCAGCAGCAGCATTTCTTAGTATGGTTTGACCTTCAGCAAGTACAGCTGTCATCATTAGATGTTCGGTTGCTGTAACACTTGCTTCATCAAAAAAAAGGTCTCTGCCCTGGAGTTTACTATCAGTTTCAAATTTGTACGGTATAGACTCTGATATTATTTTTGCTCCCATTGTGCTAAGACCGTAAAAGTGGGCATCTAGGCGTCTGCGCCCAATAACATCACCCCCCGGAGGCCAGATGGTCGCTTTTCCTGTCCTGACAATCAATGGACCGGTAAACAGAATAGATGTCCTGATTTTGGTGCAGTTTTTTCTTGAAAGGGTATTACTTGATATTTTAAGTGTTTTAAGCTTAATAGAATTTTTTTCTTTGACAACTTCTGTCCCGATGGACTGTGCAATTTGGAGCATAATGTTAACATCAACTATATTGGGAACATTATGGAGAATAACTTCTTCTTCTGTTAATAATGAGGCGGCAATCATCGGGAGGATAGCGTTTTTATTTCCACTAATAGTAATTTCGCCGCCAATCGGTTTATTCGTACCTTCTATAATAAAGCTTTCCATATTATAACCCTTAAATGTCTTATTTGAATTTATAACATAAAACTAAGAATTTTAAGCATAACTAGAATCGAGTTGTAGATAATTATACTAAGTCTCTAATATAATACTCAATTGTTTTCTATAAAGGTTGAGTAATGGATT
>CAZGAI010000420.1:0-3690 GCA_964523175.1 uncultured Victivallales bacterium
TTAAAACTTAAAACTTAAAACTTAAAACTTAAAACCATATTAGGTAGTAAAAATGAAAATTATAGAATGTGTTCCAAATATATCCGAAGGCAGAAACAAACAGGTCATTAATGCTGTTGTAGATGCCATTAAAAATTCATCAGATAAAATAAAAGTGCTGGATGTAGACCCCGGCTTTGATACAAATAGAACAGTTATAACTTTAGTAGGAGAACCTGAGGCTGTTGAAGAAGCAGCATTCCAGTGCATTAAAAAAAGTCATGAACTGATAGATATGAGTTCGCATAAAGGTGCACATCCACGCCAGGGCTGTACTGATGTATGTCCTTTTGTCCCAGTATCTGATGTTACAATGGAAGAGTGTATTGAAATTTCAAAAAGACTTGCAAAAAGAGTTGGAAATGAACTTGGAATTCCGGTATATCTTTACGGTTATGCTGCAGCTACAGAAGAAAGAGAAAATCTCGCTGTCGTCAGAAAAGGCGAATATGAAAGTTTATCTGAAAAATTATCTTTACTAAAACCTGATTTTGGTCCATGTGAATTTAACAATACAGTTAAACAAGCAGGTGCTGTTAATATTAGCGCAAGAGATTTTCTTATTGCTTACAATATTAACCTAAACACAAGAGATGTTACTTTAGCTAAAAAAATCGCTCTTAACATTAGAGAAGCTGGAAAAGCAAAACGTGATAATGATTACAAAATAGTTAAAGATAAAAATGGAAAAACAGTAAAAATACCTGGGCTTCTTAAATCAGTAAAAGGAATTGCTTGGTATATTGAAGAATATGGAATTGCTCAACTGTCAATTAATCTGACTAATTATAAACTAACTCCATTACATGAACTTTTTGATACTTCTGTAGAAGAAGCAGATAAGCTTGGCCTGAGAGTTACCGGCAGCGAACTTGTAGGCCTTATTCCTAAAGAAGCGATTTTAGAAACAGGAAGGCACTTCCTAAAAAAAGCTAAACGAGCTACAGGCGTACCGGAAAGAGAGCTTATTCATATAGCGGTAAAATCTCTCGGGCTTGATGAGTTAACACCCTTTGATGTTAACGAAAAAGTAGTTGAATACAAAATTGCAGGAGAAGCAAAACTCTGCAGCATGAAACTTGAAGACTTTATCGACGAGGTTGGTAAGGACTCCCCTGCCCCCGGCGGCGGAAGCGTTGCAGCACTTGCAGGAGCACTTGGTGCCGGACTCGGCTCAATGGTGACCGCTTTAACTCCTGCTAAACGCGGATATGAAGCTACGCTTGAACCACTGACAAATAGGGGTGATAAACTCATTCAAAGCCTTGAAAGTCTTAAAAAAGGGATTGACCTTGACACAGATGCATTCAATGATGTGATTGCAGCTATGAGACTACCTAAAAAAACTGCTGAAGATAAAGCAGCCAGGTCAGTTACAATTCAGACTGGTTATAAAACAGCGACACTTGTACCGTTCAACACAGCAGAAACATGTGTAAACATAATTGAAGAACTCTTAGAAGTAGCTGAAATTGGCAATCCAAACTCCGCCAGTGATGTTGGAGTTGGTGCATTAATGGCCTACGCCGGTTTCGAAGGTGCTGCCCTCAATGTAAATATTAACCTTCCAAGCATTAAAGATGAAAACTTCAAAAACGATATGAAAGTTAAAACACTGGAACTCAGAAAAAGAGCTATTTTTGGCAAAGATAAAGTATTGGAAGAAGTAAATAAACATATTTAATTTAGAATTTAGAATTTAGAAATGATAATTTAGAAATGATAATTTAGAAAACTGAAAAAATGATCTCTTAACTCCCCACTTTGGAGATGATTAAGAGATGGGTTTGCAATTTATAGGACATCTTTCTAAGCTTTTGGAACAAAAGCTTAGAAACTTTGTTTTCTTCGTGATTAAAATCCCTTTTTGATGGTTGGTTATCAGCGTAAATTAGCGTTCATTAGTGGTTTAAAAGGGATTGATATATGAAAACTCAAATTGACCTTCTTGTACATAACAGTTCAAAACTGATTACGCTTGCCGGTACTGGAAATTATCGCACCGGTAAACAGATGCAGAATCTAGAAATAATTAAAAACGGTGCAATTGCTGTTCATGACGGTAAAATAATTGAAACAGGCTCAAGTGTTGAGTTACTAAAGAAATATCCTAATGTATCTAAAGTAATTAATGCAGAACAAAAACTTGTAATGCCTGGTTTTGTAGACTGTCATACACACCTCGTTTTCGGAGGTTCAAGAGAGTATGAACTCAGTATGAAACTTGCTGGAGCATCATATATAGAAATACTAAAAGCTGGAGGTGGAATACACTCTACAGTACAAGCCACCCGTGATGCATCAAAAAATGAGCTAAAAGATCTATCGATAGATCGTTTAAACCAATTACAGAAACATGGCACAACTACTGTTGAAATTAAATCCGGCTATGGTTTAGAATACAATGCAGAAAAGAAAATACTGGATGTCATAAGAGAGCTTAATGACGAACACTGTCTTGATATCGTTTCAACTTTTCTGGGCGCACACACGGTTCCAAAAGATTGCGATAGAAATGAATATATTAGTATGCTACTAAATAGAGCAATACCTGATTTTAAGGAACAGACAGAGTTCTGTGATATCTTTACCGAGGACGGTGCATTTACATACAAAGAAACAGAAACAATACTTAAAGCCGCAAAGAAACATGGCTATAAATTAAAAATTCATTCCGGACAGTTCAATGACATTAAAGCAACAGGTCTGGCAGCTGAACTGGGCGCACTTTCAGCCGATCATCTTGAAAATGTTTCTGATGATCAACTCGACATGATGAAAAATGCCGGTACAGCCGCCGTTTTAATGCCGGGAGTATCGTTCTTTCTTATGTCTGATATTTACCCTGATGCAAGAAAAATGATAAAAAATGGAAATATCGTAGCATTGGCTACTGATTTTAATCCGGGATCATGCCCTTCTTTTTCCATGCAGATGATTATTGCACTGGCATGTTATCAGATGAAAATGTCACCGGAAGAAGCAATTACAGCATCTACTATTAATGCTGCTTATGCCATAGACAGAGCGGATACTATCGGTTCCTTAGAACCCGGCAAGAAAGCAGATATTCTTATCATGGATATTACCGAACCCGCACATATCCCATATTATTTTGGAACTAACCTTGTAAGAACAGTCATTAAAAATGGAAAAGAGGTTTAGCATGACTAACCGCAGAGAAACGCAGAGGAGCTCCTATTTTTATTACTTTATTTCTGATAGTGCTAATCTGTGAATTTAAAAGAGAGTTTTTTCATTCAAAGTACTACAATCTTTCAATAATAAATAAGAGGCAGGAGAAAAAGGAGTTTATCCACTAATTGCACAAATTACTTATTTATTTTTGCAAAAAATCAATAAGTGTTTTAAAGTAATTCGTAAAATTAGTGTAATTCGTGGACAGAAAAAAGTCGTTTCAGGGGAGCATTTCAGATAGAATCAACCGCATCCACACCCTTTGCCTTTAATTTTGAGAATATCTTCTATTATAATTGCAAAGAGGCATCCTGTGCCTTTTGTAACATTGATCGCATCTGACTCGCAATTTAGCTGACATGCACCACATTCAATGCACTTATCTATATTTTCAGGCACTGAAGTGTATGCAATAAGTTGAACAATTAATAGAAATTATTAAGTGTAAAATTC
>CAZGAI010000421.1:0-3688 GCA_964523175.1 uncultured Victivallales bacterium
CAGCTTATGCTGTTATGTTAGAATGTAAGAATCGTGTTAACTGAACTCGGCTGAAGCTTGAAAAAGCCGAAGGTAAGATTTATGCACCGAAGCCTTGGCGTAGGTGTACATTTGTCGGTAAAATTGCTAAAGGTTTCGATTTTCTCGGTTGCTTATCATGTCGAATGACGTGATCACTTTTACCGTGAAGGATTAACTGTCTCAAAAATGACAGTTAAAAAATTTAATGACAAATTAACAGCGAAAGTCCACAAATGGCTGTTCCTGGCCATAGTTCGTCAGAACTACGACTGGTGGAATAGATTTTATGGATCAGGATTGAAAACCGTTAAAAAAATGAAAGGTGAAAAAACTCTTGCGCAATCAATCTCGCTGCACGTAAAAAAATGGATGATATGGGTTGACGGTGTCGTAAATGCTACTATCTTAATTCGTGTTAGCTCGTCATGTCGGTCTGTATAGTGCGGATTGGCTAAATGCCGTCCCCGCCACCCTACTTAATTAAAATCGCTAATGAAAGGACTGTCATGAGACTGCTACTGATATTATTCGTATTAACCGTAACTTCCACGTTTTCCTACACTTCATCTGGGTATCCGATTTCCACTATAACAATCTCCAATGGCACTAGACGCCCCGTCTCGTGGTGGGCTGGGTACGTACCAGGATTCTTGTCTGGTTGGCAGGACGGAACAGCCCTCTGGAAACCTGAATGTGATACGGATTATTCTATTTACACACAAAATACACCAATGCTTTTTGCTGATAATCAGAAAATCACTGTGGAGGATCAAGAAAGCGTTCCCTCTACAGCTAGTGTTGTCATTCATATATGGTCGAATGACAGGCCGGATCTTAAATCATGGGTATCCATTTCGGTCCCGAGTGTCGGACCCTCCTCCTGCGACTCCTGGTCAAACCCAGCCTCTGATGTAGGTCTAGACGGGTGGCACAAAAATGATGGCGACGACGACAATATTCATACTACGGTGATTATCCAGATGCAATTAAAAGGAATGTATGTTGATCGATCGAGCCAAACCCCTGTCTATGTCGGTTATGATGAGCCACAAGACGTCGGCAACAAAAATATAAGCTTAATTCCGAACGTGGTATTACCACTACCTGTAGATGGCGTGTATCCTGGGTGGAGAGATATCGTACCCATCAAATGCTATGATGTCGAGTTAAAGTCTACTCTAATGGGTAAACTTAACAGATGGTGTGCCGGACTACCACATGATCCTAACATTAAAGATTTTATGTATGGACTGAGTTATAATGTGAATGAGCGTAAGATTTTATCGCAGTTACATTTGGACCTTACGGGTATGCCGGGGGAGAAATCAGTTGCCTGGTGGACAAACGCAAAAGAACTTTCAGAAATATGCTATTTAGTTATGCCAGGTGACATTCAATTCATAACAGGTCTCTATCATGATAAAGCAAGCGGACGTGACGTGTATGTAGGATATGATGATCCAAAAGATGTTGAAACTCAGAGTATAGTTATTATACCTGATGTGCAGTTGCCGGTGCCCGTACCACCTGCATATCCCAAGTGTGGTGATATAACTCCGATTCTATGTTCGGGATTGAAGTCTGGGTATATGATTACAGGAGGTGCAAACCGATGGGAGAGCGCCAGCAATAATCTTTTATTAAAAAAATTCAGCTATTATGTTACGGAAGATGTGGATGGGAATATCTACTTAATTCAGGGTGTCTGTGATTTTTCTGGTATTCCAGACTCGGAATCTCTAACCTGGTGGAAAAACGCCAAGGTATTAATTAAAAAAATAAAAAGTAAAACGAATACATCGACCATAAAAAATCCATCTCATATCATATAATTACAAAACTCACAATAATATGTTATAAAGATCGTAAGTCGATGTGACATGCGGACTGCCTCAATAGTATTTATTGAGGCTTTTTGTTTTTTTGCTCAGTACAGTAATATCTTGGATCCGTAGGGGGTCACTTATTAAACATTGTCTATAAGTTTCGCTAATTCTTATAATCGTTTTTTTAAATCAGATTTTTCATTTATCTTTTTTTGAAATTTAAATGCATTTGCCCTACAGCATTGTCAGACCATCGTCGTTGATACCACCAATTAATGTCGTGGATAACTAACTCGACCATCCTCTTGATAAAATGTTTGTTCAAATTATTTTCTTATTTAGTGTTACTGGCTACGCTCCACGCTTCTATTTCGGTGGGAGTTTAGCAACGGGCCGAACACAATTGACTATCTCCACCAATTCCTGGGTTTCACAAATGTGATAAACTATTCCTTCGGAGGGTCGGAAGTATTAGTGGCGAGATGGTTTGACAACTCCTTCAAAAAATGGGTAGGTGAATGCAGTGAAATGAAATATAATATAATACACCGTCCATCACCCTTCAGCCTTCCGAACTCTTTGCCAATAATAAAGCTCTGCTGGCTGATTCGTCTCACAAGGTTATTATGGTTTATGGAGGCGCTGATGACTTAGTTCATGATCTGAAAGATGATGATTACCATGACTATAAGTCGCACTACACTAGGGAAATGGGTTGGCGGACTGCCTTACAAAGTCTCTAGCGAAGGGTATCGCTTCATGCCCGCAACTCAACAATACGACATTTATTCTGTGCGGTTGTCCAGATCTGGAGCAATCTAATTTTGTAAAGAAACACTTATTCAACACTAGTCTCGCTACAGATTACACTACTACTGTAACTAAAATGCTGAGCGCCTGGGCTAACTCTAATAAGGTGATAAAAGTAGGTGCAAACAACAAACTCGCTTTCTTCGACACCGCTGCTCAACTTAAAAGCATAGATATATTGCTGAATACCAAGTCGCTAATGAATATGAGTAGCAAAATGAAGGAAGAAATCTACTGCAGATATGAAAACCTCGGGGCGGGTGATGCTACCCTTGTTCATTTCAGAAAAAGCAAAATGGTGGATAACCCTTGGCTAAGAAAGTTTTATGACAACATTCACCCGAGCACTGGAGCTCACCTGATTTCGGCGGCGGCCCTAGCTCTGTTTATCTACAGGACTGACTTCGGTAATAATGGAATTACGCTATCTCTGAAGGATATTATACAAGGAAATCGACAACTGTGGCTTAACCTTATGAAGGAAGTATATGTGTCGCCATGCTCTTATGATACGCTCATGGATGAACACAAAAAGGATGATGCGATATAACTAAAACGGATATATCGTATGCCATAGCCCCGTGCTCCAACATCGACATCCGGCAAATTATGCCAGGTGCGGGCCTAGCCTCTATTGTACGTAATAGAGGCTATTTTGTGATCTGGAATATACTTTTTCATTGAACACCCTTCTTTAATTCGTACGCTCTTGTTAATATATGGCTGAGGTAGGGTCTCAAGGACTTTCTTCTTCCATTGACCTACCATATTGGAATGAACTCCAAAATCGGAAGCTATCTCTGCTATGCTGCGTTCTCCCTTTATTGCTTCAACTTGCCACCGTGCTTTTAAATCTGCTGCCATACCGCTTATTCATGACCTTTACCTCCTGAATAATGTTATAACATTTAATACTTATTCAGACAATCATACACTTATAATACCTGGCCAAGGAAACGGGAGCACTACATGAGGATCTGTTTGGATTTTCTTATACACAACATTTGAAAGTTTCTCTTATTGGTTTGATT
>CAZGAI010000422.1:0-3686 GCA_964523175.1 uncultured Victivallales bacterium
AGAGTTAAGAATAAAGTTTATATTTTTTGAATTCTTACTATGTTTTTTTAGATTTCAGTGTATATGAATTTGATTCTAAACTTTTTTAGACAGCCGTATTATACATAATTAGCTAAACAATAATATCAAGATAGGGAATAGAAAATGTTTTTTTTTGATCCGCTTTATTTATTATTTGCAGTACCAGGACTGATATTGGCTTTGGCTGCATCTTATTTTACTAAATCTACATTTGCAAAATACTCACATATAGGTGCTTCAAGCAGGTTGACTGGTGCTGGTGCAGCTCAGAGAATGCTTAATGCGGCCGGGATATATGATGTTAAAATCGAGCTAGTAAATGGTTTTTTAAGCGATCATTATGATCCAAGAGACAAAACACTTAGACTATCATCGGATGTTTATATGCAAAACAGTCTCTCATCGATAGGAGTCGCATGTCACGAAGCAGGTCATGCAATTCAGCATGCAAATGCCTATGGGCCGCTATCATTAAGGACAGCATTAGTCCCTGCTACAAATATTTGCAGTTCTCTGTCGTATATAGTTATCATAGCCGGCTTTTTTCTTTCTAAGGAGTTGATACTTGTTGGAGCAATACTATTTAGTGTTGCAGTGCTTTTCTCTCTTATAACATTACCTGTAGAATGGGATGCTACCGCAAGAGCGAAAAAAATGATGGTTTCTGCGGGTATTGTGAGTCCCAAAGAAGCAGGTATGGCCGGGCAGGTGTTAAATGCTGCTTTTCTTACCTATGTTGCCGCTGCTGTTACTGCGGTTTTGACTTTATTATACTATTTGTTGAGGTCAGGTGTTTTTGGTGGAGATGAATAATCCAGGATTATGCTGTAGCTATTTGAGTATTTAGAATCAAGTATAAAAAAAGTTTTATCAGGGAGAAACAAAAAAGTCTAAAGCCTTCAGTCTAAATTTTAGTTTAAGAGGAGAAAGTTGAGAAAATTAATGTAATGGGCTTTTATAATAAAATTAATAAACTGAAGTATCGTGGTGTCAGTCTTAATGTACTGTTTATTACAGGTATAAGCTTTATCTTTTTACTGTCTGTGCTTTCTTTGGCAATACTTGCATCTAATGGTATTGAGAGTTTGGGTAAGTTTGCCTCAAAAATTTCTGAGAAATATATTCGCAGCAGTGCTTCATCTCTTTTTCTAGAAAAAACCAGAAAAAAAGCTGAAGAATATTCCAACACTTTTGATGAAGCGTCTGATATGGCAGATTTGCTGGCAGTTCAGCTAAGTACAGCATGGGATAACTTTCAATATTATAAATTTCCAGATAGCTTTCTTCTCGATTATACAGATATTTCGCAAAAAAAGCCAGATGCAGCAATTTCCGGTGTTTTAAAAAATAATCTAAGGTTTAGTTATTGGGGAGATAGCGATAAACTACCGCCGGAGCTTCAAAAAAAAATATTTTATTTTTCTAAATATTTTAGGTTGATAAAATACATTGATGATAATAGTCGATACTATCTTGATTGTTGGATTTCATTTAGAAATGAAAAATATTTTATGTCCTATTCTGATGTTTCGGATAATACATATGGCAAACTGCCTAAAAGAAAAACTCTGGATCATTTTTTCAGACCTGATACTGTAACTAAACACGGCAACTGGACTGATGTGTATAGAGATGTAGGAGGGAAACTTGTAGTTTCCACTTTTAAAAATATAATTGATAAGAGTAGAAAAACAGTAGGACTGACAGGTTTGGATATTGATATTAGTAACTTATTGAAAAGGCTATTGAAAAGTAACTCTTCGAATGAAAAAGAACAGAAAAAAAAATCTTCCTTAAATAAGGGGCTTGAACCTTTTTCTTTTGTTATAAATGGCAGAGACAGCAAACTTATTGCCTTTCCTAATGAAAATTATACTTATTTTGGCCTTCCGGCTCAGAATTTTAAAGACTATGATTACCGGCAGGAATTGAATATAAAATTAAGGGATTCAAAAAATTCTGATATCAGAAAAATAGCGAAAATGATGCAGGAAAAGAATGAAGGTTTTACTACACTAAAAATGGATAATAAAGAGTACATAGTTGCATTTTCTAATATAGTAGGTAATAACTGGGTATTTGGTGTTGTTTACCCTTTTAAACAGCTTTTTTCCTCAATAACTGAAATTCAGCTAGAACTGAATAAAAGCGGCAAACTACTGACATTCAAATTTATATTGATAGCTGTTTTCTTCTTATTACTGTCTGCTTTTCTTGTTACAAAGTTTTTTAATAAATACGTTCTTGATCCTATTATAGAACTCAGAAAGGGTGTTTTAAAACTGGGAGAGGGGCACTATGATACTAAACTAGAAGAAACTGGTGTGCTAGAGGTCAAAGGGTTGACCAGATCTTTTAATAAAATGAAAATTGAGCTTAAAAATTATATGAAAGAGCTTGAGAGTGAAGTTGTAGAACGTAAACATCTTGAAACAGAAATAGAAATGGCCAAAAAAATTCAGCGCTCAACTTTACCCCGCACAAGCACTATTTTTAAACGTGATGAATTTGATTTATATGGAAAACTTTTTTCCTCCGGAATTATTGCCAGAGATTGTTATGATTTTTTCTATTTAAAGAAAAATAGGATTGCATTGCTTATTGCGGATGTTTCAGGGAAGGGAAAAATTTCGGCTGCTTTTTATATGGCTGTCCTAAAATCAACAATACGTGATATATGCTTGCAGGAATCAGAAAACCCGGCAAAAGCTTTGGCCCATGTTAACAGGTTTTTATGCGATGAGTATAAAGTTGGAATGTTTGTATCTCTTTTTCTCATTTATTATGATTTGGATACAGGAACAATTCAATATGGGAATGCAGGACATTATACTGCTTTGCACATGAAAAAGAGCGGAGAATACCAGAGGCTTGGAAGTTTTGGAAATAACTTGCTCGGATCTATATCTGGCGCGTCATATAAATTTGAAGAGAAAACATTAGATATTGAGGATACTCTTTTTCTTTATACCGACGGAGTTATTAAGGCTACCTCTAATAATGGCGGTTACTATGGAGAAGATAGGTTGATTTCATTTTTGTCGGACAAGAGAGAACTTGGTTCGGAACTGCTTTCTCAGTCTCTTTTTAAAGATATTAAGTTGTTTGAGGGTGGTAATAACTCTGATGATATTACGATGTTGATATTCAAAAGAAAATAATATACAAAATTAATTTGATAACTGTTTGATAATAGGGAGAATTGATGAATATACAAATGATGACATTCAGTTTTTGCGGAGGGTTGGCCATTTTCTTATTTGGTATCGGATTTATGTCTGACGGCCTTAAGAATATTGGCAGTAATACTTTTAGGCAAATATTAAAAACTCTTACTAAAAATAGAATAAGTGCAATAATGGTTGGTGCAGGGATTACCTGCCTAGTTCAGAGCAGCAGCGCTACCTCTGTTATGGTTGTAGGTTTTGTGAATGCGGGGCTTTTAAAGTTGACGCAGGCTATTGCTGTTGTGCTTGGCGCAGATGTCGGCACTACTGTTACTGCATGGCTTGTTTCTGTTATGGGAATGGGAAAATTTAAAATATCTGCGTTTGCTCTGCCTATTATTGCGATTGGTTTTTTTATAAGTTTTGTGGCGAAGAAACAAAGTACCAGACCTCACACCTTCTAAATAAAAAGTACAAGTAAAACTCCCCCCAGTAACA
>CAZGAI010000423.1:0-3684 GCA_964523175.1 uncultured Victivallales bacterium
AAATCCTTTTGCACAGATGAAGAAGGTATTCATGCCGTTGTTTTTCACTATATAGTTGAATCTGTTGGATTAGAAGCTGCTGAAGAAGCAGTGAGACTGGTAGAAGCTGCAATTTATGATAAAGAATATGATGTAGAAGAGGCAGTTCATTACCTAAAAGTTCTCAGAGAAGATGATAAAATGGGCCCCACGACACAGAGTATTGTGGACGAAGCAGTTAAAAGAGGTATCCCTTTTATTAGATTAAATACCGACAGTTATGTTCAGCTTGGATATGGAAAATATCAGAAACGTATTCAGGCCAGTATGACATCGGACACCTCTGCAATTGGTGTTGAAATAGCTGATGAGAAAGCCAGAACGAAGGAAATTCTGTCAGACGCCTGCCTTCCGGTACCAAGAGGAAGAGTAATTTATGACTGGGATGAAGCTGAAGACTGTATTGATGATATTTCTTTTCCTGTTGCTGTTAAACCTGAAGTTGGAAATCATGGGCGGGGAATCTCTGTTAATATTAATGATTTTGATGCTCTTGAAAAGGCCTTTTATTCTGCAAAAAAAGTTTTTGATTCTGTTATAATAGAACAATTCCTTGAAGGAGATGACTATAGGTTATTAGTTATTGACGGTAGTCTGGTTTCAGCAGCTCATCGTGTTCCTCCGTATATTGTAGGTGATGGAAAATCAACGATTGAGGAGTTGATTGATATAGTTAATGATGATGAGCGCCGTGGATTTGGACACGAGAAGGTGCTTACTAAAATTACTGTTGATAATATGACTGAGCGTCTTCTTGAGACAAAGGGTTTAAAACTATCAGATGTTATACCTAAAGATGAAAGAGTATATCTTAAATCAACTGCAAACTTAAGCCAGGGCGGTACATCTATTGATGTAACTGATATAGTGCATCCTGAAATTCGGCTTATGGCCGAGCGTACAGCTAATCTGGTTGGTATGGATATTATAGGTATAGACTTTATTGGAACAGATATCTCTAAATCATTATCAGAACAGAGATCGGGTATTGTGGAAGTAAATGCAGCTCCGGGATTAAGAATGCACCTTCAACCCAGTGAGGGAAGGCCTAGAAATGTTGCAATACCGATTGTAGATATGCTTTTTCCTGAAGAAAACCGTGATTCCATGCCTATTGTCGCTGTTACCGGAACAAACGGTAAAACAACTTGCAGTAAGCTTATTACACATGCGTTGAAGTATGCTGGAAATACAGTTGGCCTTGCAACCACGACTGGTGTGGAAATTGATGGAATACCTATTGTGAGCGGTGATTACAGCGGGCCTTCCGGTCATAGCCTAGTGCTTAGAGATGCTACAGTTGATCACGCAGTACTTGAAACAGCCCGTGGAGCTATAATACGCAGAGGACTTGCTTATAGTAAGTGCGATATTGCTGTATTTCTTAATGTTGGTGAAGATCATATCGGTAATGACCTTGTGGAATCCGTAGAGGACCTTGGTATGGTTAAGTCTATCATTCTGGAAGTTGTTAAAGATAGCGGTGCTTCAGTTATGAATGCTGAGAATGATATTGTGATGCAGCATATACACAGGGCTAAAGGAAGAATCATCCTATTTGCACTCGACCCCGAAAATGAACATATTAAAAAACATATTGATGAAGATGGAATAGCGGTAGTAGTAGTAAATAATAACATTGTTGTTAGAAATAAAAACTTTGACAAAGTAATAGCCACTGTAAATGAGGTGCCTATAACTTTTGGCGGTTCTGCTGATTTTAATATTTCTAATACACTTGCTGCGGTCGGAGCGCTTTACGGGCTGGGTTTAAGAAGAGAAAAAATACATAATGGCATTGTTACTTTCCACCCTTCAGCAAAGCAGAATCCGGGGCGAATGAATATATTTGGATTTAATAAAGCCAAAGTAATCCTTGACTACGGGCATAACAGACATGCTATCGAAGCATTGGGTCGAATGCTGCCTAAACTTGTCAACGGGAAAAAAATAGCCGTTTCCTTTGGTACAGGCAGTAGAACAGACGAGGCACTATTGGAATTCGGGAATACATTAGCGGGAGTTTATGATTATGTAATTCTTGCTGATCCTGACCCACGCCAAAGAAAGCCGGGTGCCACGCCTGAAATGGTTCGCAGGGGACTTTTGGATAAAGGTTTCAAGGATGAGAATATTAAAATAATAAATGATTTCCATACGGCTGTAGACTATGCTTTGGATACTGTAGAAGAAGACGAAGTTGTTGTTGTTCAAGTCGATGATGACGTTAAACCTTTGATTGATAGAATGCTGAAGAAAAAAGAAAAAGAATTTTTCTCTTTTTCAGGACTCTAATTGATTATGGGATAATTTTTTAGTAGTTAAATAAAAAATATAAGATAGATAAATCAAGTTTAACTTGAGTTTTAGGTTCAGTTAAAAACCTGGAACGTACGTACCACTAGCGTGGTAAACATAAATCATTTCGCAATTAGCGGAACTAGAGCATGTATGAGATATCTTTTATACAGGCTCTAAATTATTTGAAGATATGACTGTATCTTATTATACAGAAAGTTAAGGGAGGACTTAATTAGTGACAGCAAAGAAAAAGGGTAAAGGCACTCTTATAGCAATTGGTGGTAATGAAGACAGAATGAAAAAACTTGAAGTCCTTAGGCGTGTAATTGCAGAAGGAAAAGGTTCTGATACTTATGTCGAAGTGGTTACGACTGCCAGCAGAATACCCCTAGAATTGGAAAAAACTTATGAAATGGCATTTAAAAATATTGGAGTTGGTAAATTTGATGCTGTTAATATAGCCTATAGAGATGAAGCCTTTAATGAAAAATATATTGAACGTGTTAAAAAAGCTGATGTTATTTTTTTTACAGGTGGAGATCAGCTGCGCTTGGCAAATATTCTGGGAGGCTCAGACTTCTTAAATGCCGTTAGGGAGCGTTTTGAAGACGGGGCTGTAGTTGCTGGTACAAGTGCAGGTGCGGCAGCTCTGTCTGATACTATGATATACAGAGGCGAAAGTAAATATGGCCTTGTAAAAAATAATGTTAGCATGAAGCGCGGCTTTGAGTTTGTTGAAAATATTGCTTTTGATACACACTGCATCGGTCGAGGAAGAATTTTAAGATTATTTCAGGTGGTAGCCTTAAATCCTGCCAGCTTTGGAATTGGTCTTAGTGAAGACACTGCTGTAGTGATGCATGATGAGCACATTATGGAAGTTATTGGAAATGGTACAGTTATAGTTGTTGAAGGATCACATCTTAGAAAGTCAAATATTGACAATATTAAGACCGGTGAACTGATTGCAACGGAAAATTTTCATGTTCATTCACTTATTGCCGGTTACAAATTCGATTTGGAAAAAAGAAAAGTTGTTGCTTACCCTAAGAAGAAGAGATAATTACGAAATAAATTTACTTGAACAAAATGGTGCCAAGCTGCAAATAGCAGTCGGCACCATTTTTTTTTACAGCAAAAAGAATCTTAAAATAAATAATATTGCCAATATTACGAGCATTCGCTTTGGATGCAACACCAATCAAGGTGCCGATAGTATCAAAAAGATCTATAAATAAAAATAATTCCTTCAATAAAGACTGCTGTCAGGGCAAAATGCCATGAATAACCCATTGTCATGAATGTTGTTATTCCGGCGACTACTTCTGTCTTGACAGTTGTATT
>CAZGAI010000424.1:0-3681 GCA_964523175.1 uncultured Victivallales bacterium
AAAATGAAATCAGATTGGAATTTAGTGCGAAATATTTCTAATTCTTAGGAGCTGTACAGAAAGATGATGAGTTTTTAGAGATATTTGAACGAATATGTCGATATTTTAATCGTTGTGGAAAAGTTCAGGATAAACTTACTATTTCTAATATGTCTGTAAATCTAAAAAAGCAGCTTCAATATGCTTTCAATCTAGACTCAAATAAAAGAAATCAAATAGACTTGAAACATTTTTTCAACTCTATGAACTTTAGTATATCTGATAAAGAAATTTGGTTAGATCACATTTTTGAATTTACCGGGATTGAAAAAAAATCTAAATACGAAAAAAAGCAGGAGAAAGAAAAGGAGTATAAGCTGATACTAAAACGCCTAGAAATTCAATACCCTAAACTTACCACAGTTATCAATTATATCCGTGATAATAAGATTCTGAAAAAGGAAACAGAAGAGACTCTCAATCAGGCGTTGAAAATAGTTACATTTTTACATAAGAACAGTCAGTTTATTGATTTTTCCCAACTGGGAGCAAAAGTTTTAAACGATAGCAAGGTTATTAGAGAAAAAACCCGTCTGTTTCAGATGGTATATAAAATGCTCCTGACTGAATTAGATGAATTTGAACTTGATAAATATTCTAAAAATCCAAAAACTATTTATGAGAAATATAAAATAATATCAAATCCAACAGCAATAAAAGTCTGTGTGTTTGGACCACTGGTCTATATACATAAAAATGGAATTGTCTTTGACTGGGTAAAACAGTTATGGGAAAGCGGAGAGAGTGCTATTTTAAGTCTGGATAATATTAATAATATTGCGAGTTGCTTTTTGGATTATAATGGTGATGTAGAATTGGTTACATGTGAAAATGAATCTCCATTTAATAAAATGATAAGAAATGAATTAATTCCGGTGATTTATACAGCAGGATATCCTAATTCAGCCGTAAAGAAACTACTTCATCTGATAGCAGGACCAATAAAACTAATTCATCATTGGGGCGATACTGACATTGACGGTTTGCGTATTGCGGAAATTATCAAAAATATTTGCACTGTTAAGCTTTGGCGTTGTAAAGTTGATGATAGTAAAAGGAATATTGATAAGCTCAAGCCGCTAGGTGATAATGATAAGTCAAAAATTAAAAAATTTCTATATAATAAGCCGGATTTTATTTTTAGGAAAGAACTGGAGTATTCTTTGAAAAATGGTTGGCTGGAACAGGAAGATTGGGGTAATGAAAATAAAAAACATATTATTTGACCTTGATGGTACAATTACAGATCCTAAAGTCGGGATAACTGAGTCTATTCAGTATGCCTTGAGCAAGCTTAAGTTTAGCAGGATTCCTGAACCTGATGATTTAGTTTGGTGTATTGGTCCTCCGCTCCATGAAAGTTTTTCGATATTACTGAAAACGGAAAATAAAGATGCAATAAATGAAGCTGTAAGGCAGTATAGAGTAAACTATAATCGGCAGGGTATTTATCAGTTTAAGCTTTATGATGGGATTATTGATACAATTAAAACTCTCAAAAATGAAAAAAATAATATTTTCGTTGCTACATCTAAACCCCGCATAATGGCAGAAAAAATCTTTGAGTATTTATTCTTATCTGATTTATTTGACGGAATCTACGGTTCCGAACTTGATGGAATCAGAACGAGAAAAGGAGAACTTATTTCCTTTTTGCTTGAAAAAGAAAAAATATTACATAAAAAAGTTATTATGATTGGTGATAGAAAACATGATATTATTGGAGCAAAAGATAACAGTATTTTATCGTGTGGTGTCTGCTATGGCTATGGCTGTGAAGAAGAATTAAATGAAGCAGGAGCTGATTATTTAGTTAATAAACCTGAAGAAATAATAGATTTAATAGAGTATATAAAAAATGCGAGTTACCAATAGTTTTTGGCAGCACGACTCCGACGAGCTGGTCAGTGGGGCTATGTTCCCACTGACACAGACTATAAGCTCGTCGTGTTGACAAAAATATTGAAAACTCTTTCATGTAGCCATTTACATAGATTGCCTTATAGGACATCAAACAATACTTATTTAAAAGTTATCTGTTTACTTTTTAATTTTAAGTTCCAGATTTCTTTATATTCATGTTCTTTTTCACAGTAGTAACACGTAAATTTATTTTCACCTAAGTGACTGAATATAGATACAGCGTCTTCCTTATGTTCAGGGCGGGATATACAGGCATCATTTTTACAGCAAATATCAGTATAGTTATATATTTTAGGTGGTAGTTTAATCCGAAATTTCTTTAATATACAATGATTACTAATGATATTTAATGTGCATCCAGGTGCTATAGCAGCAAGTTTTTTCATTTTTCTGCTATCTAGTTCATCTAAATTTGGTATTGCTATAACACCCTTATTTAGGTTCGTTTTTTTTGATAAAAATACTCCTTGTGAACCAATTACATTTAACTTAATTATTTTACGAATTTCATTTATATGGTCCCATATTTCATCAATCTCATCACCTTTGCCTATATGATCAATAACTACACCATTTTTAATTGGGATTAAACCAATTTTATGGACCGGAGCTTTTGCTTTATGAGTATCAGCAGATATTTTCTTTTCATGAATGAATTTTTCGTTTTCTTCTGTTTCCTGTTTCAACTCTCCGTTAAAGTCATCACCAAGTTTACCTCCCAGCATCGCTATTTGGATAATTCTTGTATAGTATCCGTTGATAGATTGTTTTTCCCAACCATTCAAGCTAGTCTTATCTAAAAAGACCGGGATTACCGGATTTTCTTTATGTCTTGGTAATGGGTGATAGAATTTAATATCTGAGTCTATTTTATCTAAATAAGATTTTTTAAAGGTAACAGAATTAATTAATGAGTTTGATTTTTCTCTTACATCTTCACCCATACGTTCTAGTTGGAGGCGTGTAAAATACCAGCTTTCAGCAAGTTTTTTCTGAGATAAATACTCTTCAAGAGATTCAAATAGCCTTATATTATATCCGTTATTTTTCATCTTATCAATATACTGATCAGGCATCTTTAATTCATTAGGAGCGATAAGGTCAACTTCAACGTTTTTAAATACCTTCAGCCCATTGGCTTTAGAATGAGTTGTCCTGCCGTGAAACAAGTCACCTATTAATGCTATATGTATATGATCTCTATTCCAGTTTTTTTGTTCATAGAAACTAAATTCATCCAATAATTCCTGTGTTGGATGTTCGTGTTTTCCATCTCCTGCATTAATAAAAGCAGGTTTCTCAAAATTATTTCTTAATGCAAAATCACTCATACTGGAAGATAACCATTTACATACACCTTCAAGTTTACTTCGAATGATAAAAATCGAATAATCGCTATATCCACCCAGTGTTCTAAATGTATCAGCATAACTTTCTTTTTTATTAAATGATGAAGTAGATGTATCAAATATACTCATTTTAGTATTATGAAAAAGAGTAGCATTTCTAAAAGACTCTTTGGTTCTTGTTGAATCTTCTAGAAAAACCAGGTATATACCTAGATTTTTATCGTTGAGTTGAAACTGGGAGATATCCTCTCTATTTGCTATCTTTTCTTTTAATTCTTTAGTCTTTCTAAAGAAATACAATTGTTCATCCAGGGACAAATCATTAACAACAGAAAGTGTTCTTCCTTTAAATATTCCTTTATTTGCCATT
>CAZGAI010000425.1:0-3674 GCA_964523175.1 uncultured Victivallales bacterium
GATGTTGGTAATTTGTAATGCTAAGATACTGGGATAATCATCTTGTTGCTGACAGCGCCTGCTCCCACTTCAGGAAGAATTGTAGTAATCGATGAAAAAAAAGTTAAAATTCTTGAGACAAACGCTTCCGAAGTATTTAAAGCTCTTATTTCTATGGGAAAAACTGATACTATTAAAAATACATATTAACTGTTGCTTTTTTCAATAATGGACGTGGTTGAATATCCGGGTACATGTGAGAGAAGTTTTATTTTACAACCCATCTTATCAAGCAGTCTTCTCTCATCCTGATTTATGGTATCAATACTGTAGTCTCCTCCTTTTACATAAATATCAGGTTTAAGTAGTGATAACAACTCAACACAATCAGGCGTATCAAAAATAACTACAGCATCTACAAAAGGCAGACATGCCATAATAAAGGCTCTGTCGTATTCTTTATTTACCGGTCTGCTCGGGCCTTTTACCGCCTTAACTGAATTATCAGAATTTAATGCAAGCAGCAGTAGATCACCTTGCTCCCGCGCTCTTATCAAATATGTGGCATGGCCACGATGAAATATATCAAAACATCCATTTGTAATAACAACTTCCAAGCCTTTTTTACGCATTTTTTCACGCCATTTCTGCGCTTCGTCCATGGATTTTATTTTGGAAAGTATTTCCTTTTCTGACATGATAAAGCTCCTCATGTGGATAAAGTTAAAAAATCAGATAATATCAGAGTAAGTCACTGGCTAAATCTGCAAGTTCAGAACGTTCTCCCTTTTCAAGGTGCACATGCGCGAAAAGTTCCTGTCCCTGCATTTTTTCAATTAAATAACTCAGGCCGTTGGACTGGCTGTCAAGGTAAGGATGGTCAATCTGATTAATATCGCCGGTAAAAACTATTTTAGTGTTTTCTCCTGCTCTTGTAATAATAGTTTTCACTTCATGAGGAGTTAAATTCTGAGCTTCATCCACTATAAAAAATACTTTTACCAGGCTTCTTCCACGGATATATGACAAAGGAGAAATAACAAGTTTTTTTTCTTCAAGGAAGTCTTTTATCTTTGAGTTTTTTGAGTCTGATTCAGAGAACTGGTGCTGTATTACTCCAAGGTTATCAAAAAGAGGCTGCATATATGGATCAAGTTTGGATTTTACATCTCCTGGCAAAAAACCTATGTCCTTATTACTTAAAGGTACAATAGGACGAGCCATTAATATCTGCTGGAAGCTTCTCCGTGTTTCCAGTGCTCCGGCCAAAGCAAGAAGCGTCTTACCTGTACCGGCTTTTCCAGAAAGGCTCACCAACCTCACCTTTGGATTCAATAAAGCGTGCAATGCAAAAATCTGTTCTGCATTTCTCGGGACAATTCCATATGCCGTTTTTTTCTCTATATGCCGTATCTTCTTTTCAAATGGATCAAAAGTTGCCAGAGCAGACTTTTTCCCGTTTCTCATTATTATATATTCATTTGCTGTGAGTTCTACTTCCATGTCAAGTTCATCAACTTCTATCTCTTCAGGTTCCGTATACATTTTACTAATAATTTCTTCTGAAACATTCTCTTCAATCCGGCGACCTTTATAAAGAGCAGAAACATTTTTAACTTTATCCGTTTGATAATCCTGAGCTGTAAGCCCCAATGCCTTAGCTTTAAGCCTCAAATTTACATCTTTAGATACTAAAATAACCTGCCTGTTTAATGTTTCTTTAGCTGTTGTAAAAGCTGTGTTAAGAATATGATGGTCAGCTACGTCCAGCCTAAAATTGGCCTCTAGCTCTTTAGCTAAAGGTTTTTCAAGTTTTACCAGAATTTTTCCTTTTTCCGGCCCGATCTGAACACCGTCTTCAAAAAGTTTATCACCGCTTAAACCATCCAGAGAACGTAAAAACGCCCTTGCGTGATAGTTTAACGAATCATTACCTTTTTTAAAGCGGTCTAACTCTTCAATTACCGTGATAGGTATTACCACATCATTATTATCAAATTGATATATGCAGGAACTGTCATGTAAAATAACATTGGTATCTAGGACGAATATTTTCTTATCTTTTTCTGTCATACTTAACTCCGTGCAATGAGTTATTGGTAAGTTTATAGGCTAATTATAACATGTTATTATTTATAGCAGTATTTAATAAAAAAGAAATAGTTTATTCCATTTTTATTATCTAATTGATGAAAGTTTTAGTTTAGATTTTATTTTATCTATCAGTTCAGAGTTATCTTCATTATGGGGCAGTTTTCTCCAGTTCCAGTGAAAAGCATCATCTGTATACCTAGGTACTACATGGAGATGGGCATGGGGAACAGTCTGCCCGGCACAACTTCCATCAGATAAATGTAAATTAAAACCATCAGCGTCCAAAGCTTTTTTAAATGCTAGACCTAATCTGGACGCTACATAAAAAATTCGTCCGGAAGTTTCTTCTGTTAAAGAAGCCGGACTTGCGGTATGTTCTTTTGGAATGACAAGTATATGACCCGGATTTATAGGAGAAATATCTAAAAATGCAATTATTAAATCATCTTCATAAATTTTTTCGACTTCTGAGTCTCCCGTAACAATCTTACAAAATATACAATTTTTTTCCATACTTCTTCCTTAATTAAATTTTGTGTTTGGGTAAATTATATTGATAACATGGCAACCCTGTTTTAAAATTACAAACTTCAAAAATCAAATAACAAATAAACGTCAGATGTAAATTACTGCCCTTCATTTGTGTTTTGGTTTTTGAGCTTTTGAGATTAACTCAAATATTCTCTTGAATCATAGTTGGCTCAAAGAATAAAACAAAGTATAGTTTTATGTAATAATCTACAAAATGGAGCAATTTGAGCATACAATGAATAAATTAGATTTTTTAAAATATAATTTCCCAGATCAAGCTGGACATTTTGGAATTTATGGTGGACGTTTTGTGCCGGAAACGCTGATACCTGCTTTGAATGAACTCGAGAATGTATACGATCAGGCAAAGAATGATCCGAATTTTATAAATGAATTTAACTATTATATGAAACATTATGTCGGCCGCCCCACACCTCTGTATTTTGCGGAACGATTAACAGAACATATCGGCGGACCTAAAATATATTTAAAAAGAGAAGATCTATGCCACACCGGTGCTCATAAAATCAACAATGCCCTTGGCCAGGTCCTTTTAGCTAAAAGGATGGGTAAAAAACGTATCATTGCGGAAACCGGAGCAGGTCAACATGGTGTAGCTACAGCTACTGTAGCGGCCAGATTCGGGTTTGAATGTGTTGTTTATATGGGAGAAGTTGATATTAAGAGACAGGCACCTAACGTTTTCAGGATGAAAATGCTTGGAACAGAGGTGCGTCCTGTTTCCGCCGGGCAAAAAACCCTTAAAGAGGCTGTTAGTGAAGCATTGAGAGATTGGATTGCCAGTAGTAGACATTCCCATTATATCCTAGGTTCAGCTCTAGGTCCGCATCCCTTTCCTATGATGGTCCGGAATTTTCAAAGTTTTATCGGAATAGAAGCAAGAAAGCAGGTTTTGGAGCAGGAGGGAAAACTCCCTGACATGCTTGTCGCCTGCGTTGGAGGAGGAAGCAATTCTATTGGTTTATTTCATCCTTTCCTTGCTGATAAAAATGTTAAAATGGTTGGTGTGGAAGCTGGTGGAAACGGAATCAACCTAGGGGAACATGCTG
>CAZGAI010000426.1:0-3642 GCA_964523175.1 uncultured Victivallales bacterium
AAAGGATAAATTAAATTTTTAAAAGAAGAATTGATTTGGCGCTGGCGTTTGGGTAAATAGTATGCGAGAAACAAAATAACAGCCATTTTCGCTAATTCTGATGGTTGAATATTGCCTATCCCACCGGGTAGACTTATCCACCTGTATGCGCCGTTTATTGGCCGAGAAAACCTTGCCAGTATCAATAATGCACAGCTCAGTCCAATCAGATAGGAAGAATATGGTAGTATTTTTTTATAACCAATAAAGTTTACTAAAGCTGCCCCTGTAATCCCTATAAATATCCAAAAAACCTGCTTTACCAACAAAGATGCTCCAAGACTTCCTGAAGTTGTTGAATAAAGCATTGTCAACCCAAATAAGACCAGCCCCATAACAATAAAGACTAAAATTATTCCACTTTTCTGTGGTGGAGTAAAACTTTTTCTTCTCGGTTTTCTGTCTCTTTTTGAATGAGAAATTGAGGGCAACTTCCTCATTAATTTGACTCCATTACGTTAATATAATTTAGTAGTGTAGAAACTTAACTTTTAACACATTGATATATAGTAATATTATATTTGATATTTAAAATAACTACAGTAAAACAAGTTTAACTTGAAACAAACCTTGAATACATAATATAGATAATTACAAATAGTTTTCGAATTGAGTTTGTTAAATTTATTTAAATCTATATAACTGCTGTCTCTTTGAGCCAATTTGTCCCTATACTTTCCACTAAAGACAAAAGAGGCACAACATATTTAAGCACACATATACTTAAAAAAAACTGTATCATGTTAATATTTAAAATGATATCTAAATCCTTAGTATAGTTGGCATGATGTTTGCTGTAATAACTGCAATTATCTTAAATTTAGTTTTAGGTAGAAATTTGATATTTAAAATATAATTAAAACAAAGGAGTAAATGAAAATGGGTAAAATACTTGGGATGGATTTGGGTACAACAAACAGTTGTATGGCAGTAATGGAAAGAGGAGAGGTAGTTATAATACCTAACGCTGAAGGTTCAAGAACTACTCCTTCAATCGTGGCATTTACAAAAAATGGAGAAAGACTTGTGGGACAGACAGCAAAAAGGCAGGCTGTTACCAACCCTCAGAATACAGTATTCTCTATTAAACGTTTCATGGGAAGAAAATTTAAAGAAGTTAACCATGAAATGGAGCTTGTACCATATAAGGTTGTAGCTGCTAAAAATGGTGACGCACACGTTAAGATAAATGACAGAACCTATGCTCCGCCTGAAATCTCAGCTATGATCCTTCAAAAACTAAAAACTGATGCAGAAGCATTTTTGGGTGAAAAAATCTCACAAGCTGTTGTTACCGTTCCTGCATATTTTAATGACACACAGAGACAGGCGACAAAAGATGCCGGGAAAATTGCCGGACTTGAAGTCTTAAGAATTATAAACGAACCAACCGCTGCTTCTCTGGCCTATGGTCTTGATAAGAAAAAAGATGAAAAGGTTGCTGTATATGACCTTGGTGGTGGAACATTTGATATTTCAATACTTGAACTGGGTGATGGTGTTTTTGAAGTAAATGCTACTAATGGTGACACTCACCTTGGTGGAGATGATTTTGACCTTGAAATTATCAACTGGCTTGCTACTTCTTTTCAAAAGGAAAATAATATTGACTTGAGAAAAGACCCGCAGGCTTTGCAAAGATTAAAAGAAGCTGCAGAAAAAGCCAAATGTGAACTGTCTAGCAGTATGTCTACAGAAATCAATCTACCGTTTATTACAGCTGATCAGAGCGGTCCAAAACATTTAACTGTCGCACTTAGCAGAGCTAAATTCGAACAATTAATTGGTGAGTTGGTCAAAAGCACAATCACACCTGTAAAGGCCTGTTTAAAAGATGCTGATACAACCGCTGCTGAAATTGATGAAATCATCATGGTTGGCGGTATGACAAGAATGCCGAAAGTCAATGAAATCGTCCAAAAATTCTTTAATAAAGAACCGCACAAGGGTGTTAATCCTGACGAAGTTGTTGCACATGGTGCTGCTATTCAGGGTGGTGTTCTAGGTGGGCAGGTCGAGGATGTTGTTCTTCTTGATGTAACTCCTTTATCACTTGGCATTGAAACTCTAGGTGGTGTCTGCACTAAACTTATTGAAAGAAACACTACTATTCCGACAAAGAAAAGTGAAATTTTCAGTACAGCTGCAGATAGTCAGCCTTCAGTAGATATACATGTTCTGCAGGGTGAACGTGAAATGTCAAATCACAACAAATCTATCGGGCGTTTCCGCTTGGACGGAATACCTGCTGCAAGACGCGGAATTCCGCAGATTGAAGTTATATTTGATATTGATGCTAACGGAATTCTACATGTTACAGCTAAAGACCTCGGAACAGGAAAAGAGCAGAAAATTACTATCACTGCTAATTCCGGCCTCAGTGACGATGAAGTAAATAAAATGGTCGATGATGCAGAATCTTTTGCAGAACAGGATAAAGAGGAACGTGATAAAATTGAAACAAAAAATAAAGCTGACTCTATGATTTATCAGACAGAAGATCAGCTTAAAGAACATGGTGATAAATTACCTGAAGATGTAAAAAAACCAGTAGAAGACCTTATTGCTAAACTCAAAGACAATCACAAAAATGATGACACAGAGGCAATGAAAGCTACAATGACTGAACTTGAACAGACTCTTCAAAAATTTGGTGAAGAAATTTATAAAAATGCTCAGGCTCAACAGGCTGCCGATCCAAATCAACAGCAGGGTGACCCTGCCGGTGCAGAACAATCTGAACCTAAAGAAAAGAAAGTAAATGAAGATTTTGTTGATGCTGAAATTGTAGACGAAGAAGAAAAGAAAAAATAATTTGCTAATTTGTGCTTTATTGATTCTAGCAAACTGAAATTGCTAAACAAGTAAAGCACTTAATATTAGGCTAGTTTGACTAATTAAAGTCGTAATAATTCATAAACAAAAAAGGAAAGCAAAATGAGTATTAAACCTCTTGGAGACCGTGTTCTGGTCGAGGCAATCGAAGAAAAAGAACAAATAAAAGGTGGAATTCTTATTCCTGACAGCGCAAAAGAAAAACCTCAGGAAGCAAAAGTTGTTGCTCTTGGAACAGGTAAAACTGATGACAAAGGCACTAAAGTTCCTTTCGATGTAAAAGTCGGTGATATTGTTCTTACAAGCAAATATGGCGGAACTGAAGTCAAATATGATGACAAAGAATATAAGATTTTAAGTTCAGACGATATTCAGGCCATTATTGAGTAAGTAAAGCCTATTTTTTTATCATATTACTGAATAAGACAAAAAAATTTATGCATGAGAATTTGATTTTCTGTTTACTATTAAGAAAATCCTATCCATAATTGAAAGAAAAAAGCAAACAAGTCTAACTTGTAAATTTAGGAGAATATAAAATGTCAGGAAAACAATTACTTTTCGATGATAAAGCCCGCCGTGCTCTGTTGACCGGTGTAGAAAAATTAAGCAAAGCTGTTAAAGCTACTCTTGGACCAAAAGGACGTAACGTCGTTCTTGATAAAAAGTTTGGTTCACCAACTATTACTAAAGACGGTGTTACAGTTGCAAAGGAAATTGAATTTGAAGACGCTTTTGAAAATATGGGCGCTCAAATGGTACGTGAAG
>CAZGAI010000427.1:0-3624 GCA_964523175.1 uncultured Victivallales bacterium
CTGATAATCATAAAAAAAATCTGTTCCAAAAAATCTCAACAATATTTCCTGACATAAAAAAAATTGACGAATATCATCATGACGATGAAATTATAATTTTAAAAAAAATGACACCGCAATATTTGAAATCTGCTCAGATATTATTATTCATTATACCTGAATTATCTATTAGGCCGACACCCAAAAGGGTTTCAATTAAAATGCCAAAAGTAAAAGAATACATTGGCACTGCCAGGTATATTAATGATAGATGGATAGGAGTATCCGGTATTGAAAAAGAATTTAATTCTCATTTAAACGGAAGCGATGGACTTTATACTGTAATGATTGATAAAGATGGAAAATGGATTAAGGGAACAGGTATGAATAAAAAGAAAATGATACCTGGAAAAAACCTTTTTTTAAAAGAAGGTTTAAACGATATCGTAAACCAGTTGACACTGGGGACCGATGAATCCTGATTAAACAAATAATACTTACTTTCTCTCTTATGATGGATGGGAGTATAAGCACTGCCAGTGCAATAAGTCGTATCAAGCACATACCATAATAATATGTAAATAGTCCAAGTATTCTCATGTTAAAACTTATTATAATTTTCTATTTTTTCAGTCCTTAAGCCGAGTTTTTTCTACCTTTATTCTTAGAATTTTCAATAGCTCTTCTAAGTTATCGGAATTTGAAGCACTGATAGGAATGATTTGGATATCATAAACTTTCTTTTTGAATTCACTTAAATACTTCTCAGCTTCAGGCAAATCCATTTTATTAGCGGCAATAATTGCAGGCCTGGAAGACAACCCTTCAAGGTATAAATCCAGTTCTTTTTTTAATGAGATAAAATCATCATATGGATCTCTTCCATCAAAAGCAGCCATATCCAGAACATATACTAATATTTTCGTTCTCTCAATGTGCCTTAGAAAATCATGTCCAAGCCCCACATTTTCATGTGCTCCGTCAATTAAACCAGGGATATCAGCAATAGAGATTCTGTAATAGTCGGGGAATTCAACTGTACCTACATTCGGTCTTAGTGTTGTAAAAGGATAAGGGGCAATTTTAGGCCTTGCCGCAGTAAATGCTCCAAGCAATGTAGATTTACCTGCATTTGGGTATCCAACCAGACCTATATCGGCAATAGATTTAAGTTCCAGTTCTAAGTTTTTAGTTTCGCCTGGGGTACCAGGTTCCCATTCTCTGGGAATTCGATTTGTGCTACTCGCAAAATGAATATTACCTCGACCACCATCTCCTCCTTTGGCAATAGTAAAACGAGCTCCGGGTTTATCCAAATCAAAAAGGACATTAGAGTTATCATCTATGTCTTTAATAATGGTTCCAACAGGAACACGCAATTCAACATCCTTTCCATTTTTTCCGTATTGGTCTCTACTTCTACCATTTTCTCCATTTTTCCCGCGATAATGCCGTTTGTAATAAAAATCAACTAAGCTTTGCTGGCCTGTATCGGCAATCAATACAACACTACCTCCAATACCGCCGTCTCCCCCGCTTGGGCCACCTTTTGGAATAAACTTCTCACGACGAAAACTGGCACAACCATTGCCACCATCTCCACCTCTAACATTAATTACTACTTTATCTACAAACATGGAAAAACCTCAATCCAGTGAAATGGATTCATAAACTCTATTTAAATGTAACAATACTATTCAGCTGCAATTAAATCAACAAAAAAAGCCCAGAGAATCCGGGCCTTAATTATTGTAAATACTGCTATGCTTATAAAAAATTAATTTTTGCCTACACAGCTTCAACACTAACTTTACGCTGTGATTTATTAAATTTTACAACGCCATCCTTTAAAGCAAAAAGGGTGAAATCACGTCCACAGCCTACATTTCTGCCAGGATGAAATTTTGTTCCGCGCTGACGAATAATAATACCACCGGCTTTGATAGCCTGCCCACCATACATTTTAACTCCAAGAAACTTAGGATTACTATCCCTTCCGTTTCTACTACTTGACTGACCCTTTTTATGTGCCATTATACTTTCCTCTCAATATGTAAACTTTAATTATATGTAAACCTGATAATTCTTTGTATTTTCAAAACTGATATAAAGGGCTACAATTTGAGAGAATAAATCACTCTCCATATGCTAAGCCATCACAAAAGCATTTAAAATATTACTAAAAATAAAAATTTCAAGGTATACAAGTATACTTTTTATATTAAAAACAAATCTACCTACTTACCGGCTTTATCTATATCCCTGCCGTCAGTTCCTACTTCTTTGTCACTTACATTAACCTGCTTATCTACTTTTACTGTTTTAACTGAAGGAAAAGTTTCTTCTTTTATATCAGTCTGTTTTGCCTGAGGTACGTCTTTCATAGCGGGGGCACTCGTTAACATTGAATTTATTTCCGCTAGATTTTTATTTTTTGGTATATGGGCCGTAATTATAGCCAATGCTAAAGTAATTACAAGAAACATAGTTGCAAAAATTACAGTTAACCGGCTTAGGTGAGTACTTGCATGAGCTCCAAAAAGTGAATCAGAGCCACCGCCACCGAATGTTGTTCCTAAACCGCCTCCACTTTTCGACTGCTGAACGAGAACCAAAGCAATAATAAGCAGAGCAATTAAAACATCCAAAACAGTCAAAAGTGTAATTAAAATATTCATAAAAAACCTTTTATCTCAAATATGATTAAAGCTATAGTGCGTTTGCAATTAATCCGGCAAAAACATCAGCTTCCAAGCTTGCTCCTCCGACCAGGGCACCATCAATATCAGTTTGTCCCATTAATTCTGCAGAGTTATCAGGCTTAACTGAACCACCATACTGAATAATTACTTTTTCAGCTACTTCAGCACCATAAGCATCAGTTAGAAGGCTTCTAATTAAAGCATGTACTTCCTGTGCCTGTGCAGGTGATGCGGTTTTACCAGTACCTATTGCCCAAATCGGTTCATAAGCGATAGTAGTTCTCACTAGTTCATCAGCTGTCAATCCGGCCAGACTACCTTTTACCTGGGTAGTAATAACTTCAGACATTTTATTTGTTTCACGCTCTTCTAATGTTTCACCGATACAGACTATTGGAAGCAGTCCGGCTTCAAAAGCTATTTTAGCCTTTTTGCTGACCAATTCATCCGTTTCTCCATGGTACTGACGACGTTCACTATGACCTATTATCACGTATTCAACACCCAGGTCTAAAAGCATTGCTGCAGAGATCTCACCAGTATATGCTCCGGATTCGTGTACTGAAATATCTTGAGCACCAATTTTAACATTTGTATCGGCAACAGCCTTAACAGCTCTATCCAAGGCTGTAAAGGTTGGGCAAATAGCAATATTAACCTTACCTTCAAACCCGGAGACTTTACCTTTAAGTTCTGATAGAATAGCTGCAGCTTCAGTTGCAGTTTTATTCATTTTCCAGTTACCGGCTATAAAAAGAGTTCTTTTAGACATCATATTTCTCCATGCTGTAAATGTTTATAATTTATAGTTAGTTATATATTTAAGTCAATTAAGAACAGAATATACACTACTTCATAAAAAAATCGATATAAAAAGATACAAAAAAGCAAAAAGTCTCTATTTTCATAACTAATACCATTTTTTTTAACTGTATACTTTGAC
>CAZGAI010000428.1:0-3617 GCA_964523175.1 uncultured Victivallales bacterium
AAATCACCAAATCACCAAATCACCAAATCACCAAATCACCAAATCACCAAATCACTAAATCATTAGTTTCAAAAAAAATCATGAAAACTCAAAAAAAAACTATCCTTAGAGTTGATAATCTTTCAGTCGACTTTGTTGTTGAAAAGAAATGGACCCCTGCTGTAAGCAATCTATCATTTTCATTATATAAAAATGAAATCTTAGCTATCGTTGGTGAAAGCGGGTGCGGAAAAAGTGTTACCTGTCTATCTCTAGCCAAATTAATCGACGATACTGTCGGGCGCTATTCAAGCGGGCATATTCATTTATTTGATTCAGACAAACAATACAACGTTCTTTCTATTTCAAAAAAAGAACTAAGGAAGATTCGCGGCAAAAAAATTGCATATATTTTTCAGGAACCATCTGTTTCTTTAAACCCCGTTTATAGAGTAGGAGAACAAGTCGCAGAAGCTATAATTGTTAATAGAAACGATGTTGATGACATTGAGAAAGAGGTAGTATCTCTCTTTGAAATGGTGGGTATTCCGGAACCGACTCAAAGAATATACTGCTATCCTCATGAGTTAAGCGGTGGAATGCAGCAGAGAGTTATGATAGCAATGGCATTGGCAGGAAAACCGGATATTCTTGTAGCAGACGAACCAACTACGGCCCTCGATGTAACAATTCAGGCACAAATACTCCAGCTGCTAAGTGATATTAGAGCTAAAACAGGAATGTCAATCATTATTGTCACTCATAATTTAGGAATTGTAGCTGAATTGGCTGATCGGGTAATCGTGATGTATGCGGGACAGGCTGTCGAAGAAGCAGAAACTGAAGATCTATTTAGTTCCATGTGTCACCCATACACCCGTGCACTGCTTTCTGCAATACCTAAACTTGGACATTCAAAAAAACGGTTAAAGACTATCCCCGGTTCAGTACCTTCCCCCAGCAACTATCCTGAAGGGTGTAGGTATTATGAAAGATGCGAGCATTGGCAGAAATTAGAAGACAAGCAAAAAACCTTATGCATAAATACTCGTCCAGACTTTCACGCACACAACACTACTCACTTCAGCTGCTGTCACTTTTGCTTTTAATCTTAGCCAAGTTTGCGCACTACGTGTGAGTTAAATGTTATAAAGTTGAAGGTTAAAGGTTTTTAATGCTCGGAATAAAATGTTGTTGCCTTCATACTGCCTATAAATTTTATAGATTCTGAGTATATATTATTTCCCCAACCTGATAACTACTAAACTACTAAACTACTAAACTATATAACTATATCTCATTATAAATAGAGCACTTTCGAGCAAATCCCTAAACTTTAAAAACGGGATTTTAAAATATCTTTTTTAACTATATCTCCAGGCAGTGTACTTGTATTAGACCAAATTTTTCTACCAGGATAAATGCTGGTATTTATTCCCGTATGAACATTGTCTCCGACTATAGTTCCTAACTTTCTTCTGCCAGTATCTGTTTCCTTACCATCAATTTTGGAATGATGATTTTTCCCATCATGACGTAAGTTGGCTGTTGTTGTTCCGGCACCAAAGTTTGTTTTCTCTCCTAATATAGAATCACCAACATAACTTAGATGCCCTACACTCACATTGTTCATCAAAATAGAATTTTTTATTTCTACAGCCTGTCCAACATGACAGTTATCTCCAATATGTGTTTTCCCTCGAATATAACAATTTGGTCCTATTTTACAATTTTTACCGATAATTGCATTTCCTTCAATAAATACACCAGGTAGAAGAACTGTTCCTTCTCCTATAACCACATTGCCGTCGATAGTAACACGCTCTCTAACTGTTCCATTGATTACATCTTCTTTGATGCAGTCAATCAACTCTTCATTAACGGCAAGCAGATCCCAGGAATAGCGCAATACTTTTGAGGAACTGTCAATTTCAATTTTACTAATTGTATCAGGAAGTTTATTTATTTCCGAAGATATCCAAGCCATAGGAACTTCCTCATCACCCACATTGCAATAAACAACTGTATTCTCATAATTTAGAAGCAACTTACCTATCAGTTCAGCAGAAGGCCATAAATCAACTCTAATATTAAATATTTTATTTTCTGAATCACATTCTATTTTTGAAATAAAATCTTTTATTCTGGCTATAAGCGCCTTTTCAAGTGTCGTTCCAGCTACAGGACAATCCTTTAGGTGGCGTTCCGAAACAATGGGCAGAAAAGAATCAGGGGCACCTATATCAATAATATTAATCTTCATAAGGTAGTTCCTATATTAGATGTTTTTCTACAACTTCAATTATTCTTCCAGCACAATCTTCTGCTATATCATATGTCCGTGCTTCAATCATTACTCTCATCAGATTCTCTGTTCCTGAATATCTGACAAGAACTCTGCCGTCATCTCCCAATTCTTTTTCACATTCCTTAATGATAGCATCCAGTTCCGGTACTTCTTCTACAGGGAGTTTTCGACTTACTTTAATATTTTTTAATAATTGTGGAAACTCATCCATGCAGTTTGCTAATTCTGATAGATTTTTCTGTTTGCGTTTCATCATACTTAAAATATTCAGTGCAGAAATGATTCCATCACCTGTTGTGACATAGTCCATAAAGATAATATGCCCTGACTGTTCTCCGCCAAGATTAAAGCCCCCGCCACTCATACGTTCTATAACATATCTATCGCCAACATCAGTTACCTCGACATTAATACCTTCACGTTTCATTGCATGAATCAACCCCAGATTGCTCATTACTGTAACAACAAGCGTATTATTTGCCAGTTTTCCACATTCCTTTAAGTCTATAGCACACATTGCAAGCAGTCTATCGCCGTTTACAACTGCACCATTGCTGTCAAGCATAATTAATCTGTCAGCATCACCATCGAGACAGATACCAGCGTCTGCCCTGTGTTCACGAACAAGATTCGCTATATTGTGGGGATGCATTGCTCCGCAATTTTTATTAATATTAATACCATCAGGTTCAGTAGCAACTTTGATTACCTCTGCCCCAAGTTCTTTAAATATCCAGGGAGCAATGCAGTAACCCGCACCGTTTGCACAGTCAAGAACTATTTTTAATCCCTTCAGACTCGCACTTTTTATAGAACTCTTAGCAAATTCAATATACCTCCCTCTTGCATCATCTATACGATAGGCTTTACCTAACTTTTTAGTCCCTATATGAGATCCGCTTATCTCTCCCTCAAACATTATCTTCTCTATTTCAATCTCAACTTCATCGGGTAATTTAAAACCATTTGGTCCAAATAGTTTAATACCATTATCTTTGTAGGGATTATGGGAAGCTGTTATCATGATTCCACATGTTCCGGCAAATGATTTTATTAAATGCGCTATTGCAGGAGTAGGCATTGGTCCGACGGCAAGTACATTCATTCCCATACTTAGCAAACCGCTTGTCAAGGCAGTCTCAAGCATATATCCAGATAATCTTGTATCTTTGCCGATGACAGCCATGTAACGGGTATCTAAATTTTGAGAATCGTAATATAGTGCTATCGCTTTTCCCAACTGTAGTGCAACTTCCGGAGTAATTGGATATATATTGACACTTCCCCTAATTCCGTCTGTTCCAAATAATTGTTTCATATTCTTATATCC
>CAZGAI010000429.1:0-3607 GCA_964523175.1 uncultured Victivallales bacterium
AAGTTAAAATAGAGATTTATGCTATTTCCCAAAGATTGTACCAATTGAAACTTTATATTCAATCAATTGTTTTATTACATTATTCTTATTGGACTGCTCAAACTGTCTTTTTAAGGCATCGTCGAATGAATATCTGTAAGAATTAACATCTATATCGCTCGCTTTATATACATTATTCATATCATCTGTATTCTTTTTACCATCGTCAACTAAAACAACAGCCTTAAATGTTTTTCCGGTTTTGTGAAGAAGTGTTTTTAGCATTATTCCTTTGTTCTGACCTGAGACCATCATTATTCCATTAAAAAAGCTAACAGACCTTGGGGTTTTTAAATTAAAATTAGTTACTTCTTCAGCAGTTAAACCACTTTTTCCGGGCGTATTAACATCATAAGGATTATAGACTCCCGGAAATCCGTTAGATAAAGAATCATTATTAAAATTTAAGCCACAGGTTTTCAACTGTGCTTCAGTCAAATCTCTGCCTTCAGGACCCCGTGCAGTTAACGCAATCATTGTAAAACCGTCTTTTTGAAGTTTTTTTACAATAGCAGGAATATCTGCTTCCGTAGGATAGACCTTTGTATAAGACTGAATCATTCTCTGGGATGACAGTAATGTGTTGAAATCTTTGCTTACCAAATAAGGGGAGTCAGGTTTATTTTTAAACAAATCAGACTGCCAGTCATACCAGATGTCACTACCAAAATTATCTGCCTGAGTTAAAAGGGTACAATCTATATCATAAGTAACAATAACGTTTTTAACACCATATTTAGTGCCCAAAGCAGTAATTTTTTTCTCTACATCGCTAAAATTATTGACGGTTACATATTCAGATGCTGCAGCTTGCAAAATGAAAGAAAAAGCAACCAATACGGCAATTAAAAACATGTTTTTACGATTAATCATTACATCTCCTTTTATTAATTTTTAAATGTTTATGTAAAAAGTTTTATACCTAAAAAACTTAATTTTAACAGAAAACGTAGTAATTAGCAACTATTAATTTTCGATTTTTAAAATTCAAAACTCTCTGCAATTTATACTTTGTTATTAAACACTGTTTAGTTTTGATTATTCTTTATTTTTTATTTTTTTGTAAATTCAGCTTTTCCAGAAGTTCCCAGAGTAAAGTCAATTATTTGGCTAAGTTCAGCCGTAGCCACACAGATACAGGTGTCAGCCGCGCCGTAGTATAGTTTTATTTCTCCGTCAGGCTCAACTATAGCCCCACAGGGAAACACAACATTGCCGACGTCTCCAATACGTTCATAATCCTCTCTTGGAGACAGGGCCGATTTTTCACATCTGGCGATAATCTTTGCGGGATTTTCCAGATCAAGCAGTACAGTACCTGCCTTATAAATTGGTCCGGCAGATGTCATTTTTACTCCATGATAAATCTCCAGCCACCCATGTTCAGTTTTTATTGGCGGAATTGAAGCTCCCACCCTGTAGCTGTCCCAGTACCCACCCCTTGGAGAAATGACAAGTTCTGATTTACCCCAGTCTATTAGATTTTTCGAATAGGATATCCAGATACAGCCCACATCATGTCCGATAGGTCTATCAAAACGTACATATTCACCGTTGATCTTTTCAGGAAAAAGGACTCCGTCTTTATTTCCCGGTTCAGAAATTAGTGCTATTCTTTCATAATTATACATATCTTCAGTTTTGGCTAGTGCAATACGTGCTCCATATTTTGAATAGGCTGTGTATAGAAGGTAGTACTCTCCATCTATTTCAGTTATCCGGGGATCTTCAATCCCTCTTTGTTCATATTTAGCAAAAATACCGTCTTTAGCAGGCATCATTACAGGTTCATTTTCAACAGTAAATCGTAATCCGTCTCTACTTTTTGCAAGGGCAAAAAGAGAATATCCCTGCTGACCTTCAACTCTGAGAAGAATCCAATATTCACCATCTTTTTTTACAGGAGCACCATTGAATACGGTATTTGCCCGAAAAGGAATATCTTCAAGCATTATAATAGGATTACCTTCAAATCTATGTAAAGCATCTCTTCCATAAGCAAATCTTCTGTACATTAGAATTCCTTCTCACTTTCTTTGCAGTGTTCTATAATATCTTCAATGTTTGCTGTAGCAAGACAAATACAGCTGTTGGCTGCTCCATAGTAAAGCTTTAATATATTATTTTCAACAATAGCTCCGCATGAAAATATTAAATTATTAAGGTCGCCAATTCGTTCATAGTACTCCCTAGGGGAGAGTATCGGTATATTGCTCCTTTTAACAACCAGGGCGGGATTATCTTTATCGAGGATAGCTGCCCCTATTCTGAACAGAGGACCTGCAGAAGTATTTTTTATGCCATAATAAATCAGCATCCATTCTCCGGTTTTAATTCTAAACGGCGGTACAGAGCAGCCAACTCTATGAAAATCCCAGTATCCGGCACGCGGTGACAGCAGTGCTTCGGATAACCCCCAGTAAATTAAATCCTCTGAATAACTTATCCAGATTCGGCCACCGGCTTTCGGTCTCTCAAGCCTAGCATATTTACCATTTATTTTTTCCGGAAATAATGCTCCGGCCTTTGTATCGGGTTCTGATATATATCCAAGATGGGTAACTATTTTAAAATCTTTTGTTTTTGCCAGTCCCAATCTGAATCCTATTCTGCTGTCTACCATATAGGTTATATAGTAAACACCCTCAAGAAAAGTAATTCGCGGATCTGTTACTCCAATGTCAGCTTGATTTCGTCCGCCTTTAATATCCTTAAGCTGTATCAAAGGTTGTTTGTCAACAGTAAAATTATAACTGTCTTTACTTTTAGCCAGATAAATAAGCTGATGCCCCTTTAAGTCTTCTATATCCAATAAAAGTAAATAGGTATCATTGTGTTTAACAGCAGCACTGTTGTGTATACTTGAACAATTGAAAGACAGAGATTCTAATGAAATTAACGGATTCCCTTCCCAGCGATAGAGAACATCTTCTCGTTTTTTTTGTATCATTGCTTTCTTCCTTAAAATTAAAATCTACTCATAGAGTCTCATATATCTCCGGGAAAACCGGAGGTTTGAAATAGTGTCCCCTCAAAGAGGGTTGCCTGCTTATTCTAATTAACTATTATACAAAACAGTGAAGATTGTTGTTTTTATCAGGGATGTATATATAACGATTTTTACAGTTTAAGTTTATTTCAAATTTATTATAAACAGATATAGTTTTTTCAGCGACTATTTTCCATGAAATTTCCTCTTTTACATAGCGTTTCATGTTTTCTGTGCACTGTTTACGCAGTTTATTGTCTGTTAATAGTTTGACGATATTGTCAATATACTCTTCATCGGTTTCTGCACAGAATCCTCCTCCTGATTTTTTTATAATTCTTTTAAATGCAGGAAGATCAGATGTTACGACAGGTACACCAAAAGCAAAAGCATGAGCCATGGTTCCGCTTTGCGCACCCAGGCTATACGGAAAGACCGAGATATCTGCAGCATTTAATATTGTATCAAAAGTATACTGAGGAAATTGCCCTCTGAATATTTCTACATTCTCTTTTATATTATCAGGAAGATTTACAACCATATCATATATATGGTTCTTATATTCATTATATTCATTTT